>NZ_JBEOWJ010000024.1:132810-175847 GCF_040295965.1 Streptosporangium sp. NPDC002544
GTTCATCCGGCTCAGGCTGCCCGGTAGCGCTCCGGGCTCACCCCGTCCTGCCACGCCGGGCCGGATGAGGGAGTGTTCGGTTCGGTTCATCCGGCTCAGGCTGCCCGGTAGCGCTCCGGGCTCACCCCGTCCTGCCACGCCGGGCCGGATGAGGGAGTGTTCGGTTCGGTTCATCCGGCCCGGGGCGCCCGGCCGCGCTCAGCCGCTCGCGAGCGAACCCACCACCGAGGCGCGGGCCGCGCGCCGGGCGGGCAGGACCGCGGCGAGCACCCCGGCCAGGCCGGACAGCGCCACGAACGACAGGATCTGCGGCACCGGCAGCTGGAAGATGACGTTCTCGGTCATCGTCCGCGCGGCGGCCCAGCCGAACCCGATGCCCAGCACCACGCCGACCAGCGCGCCGATGAGCCCCAGGACCAGCGCCTCGACCGAGAGCATCCGCCGTAGCTGGGGCCTGGTCAGGCCGAGCGCCCGCAGTAGCGCCGACTCGCGGGTGCGCTCGTGGACCGACAACGAGAGCGTGTTGGCGATGCCCAGCAGGGAGATGAGCACCGCCAGGCCGAGCAGCCCCGTGATGATCATCAGCATCATGTCGAGTGCCTCGTCGAACTCGCCCCGTACCTCCGTCGAGCTGGCGACCTTCGCCGTCGGGTACGGCCGCGTCGCCGCCTCGACGGCCAGCAGCGCCCGGTCGGGATCCACGCCGTCGGAGCGGTTGACGATCACCCGGCTGTCGCCCACCTCGCCGAAGTAGCGGTCGAACTCCCGCTCCGGCACCGTCACGCTGGAAAGACCCGACTCCCGGTTGGAGACGCCCACGATCGACAGCTCGACCGCACCCGCCTTCGCCGTCCGCACGGTGACCCGGTCACCGACCCCGACCTTGAGCCGCTCGGCGACGTGGTCGGCGACCAGCGCCGTACCCGGCACGAGCCGGCCGACCGAGCCCGCGTCCAGCTTCGGGACGAAACCCGGAGCCGGGGTGAACGTGCCCACCTCGTATTTCTCGTCCCCGGTCGCGAGCCTGGCGGTGCTTGACCGGAACGCGACGACCGCGGTCAGCTCCGGCCTGGTCCGCAGGTCCTCGGCGATCGCCCGGGGCAGCTCCGAACTGCGATCCTGGCTCTGCACCAGGTAGTCGATCGGGAACTGCTCGTCGAGCTGATGGGCGTAGGTCACCCGGATGGTGCCGGTGAGGACGGAGATGACGGTCATCAGCGTCACGCCCACGGTGAGCGCCACCGTGGTGGTCGCCGACCGCTTCGGGTTACGCCGGGAGTTGTCCACGGCCAGCCTGCCCGGCACCCCGAAGAGCCTGGCCGGAACCCAGCCCGCGAAGGCGGACAGCGGCTTCACGATCACCGGGCCGAGGGTCAGCACCGCCAGGAAGATGAGCGAGCAGCCGGCCATGACCACGACGAGCGCGGTCTCGCCGGGCTTCATGGCCATTCCCGCCGCGGTGATCCCCGCGCCCGAGACCAGGAAGAGCGCCGCGAAGATCATCCGTACCAGGCCGGCCCTGAAGGTCTGCTCCTCGGCCTGCGAGCGCAGCGCCGCGATCGGCGCCACCCGCGTCGCCGACCTGGCGGGCAACAGCGCCGCGCCGACCGTGACGGTCAGGCCGATGACCAGACCCAGGACGATCGTACGAGGCGTCAGGGAGGCCGCGACCGACGGCAGCGGCGCGCCGACCGCGGTGAGCACGGCCAGCGCCCCCGCCCCCATCCCGTAGCCGAGCAGCAGGCCCAGCACCGACGACAGCAGGCCGACCACCGCCGACTCCAGCACGATCGAGCCGAAGACCTGCCCGCGCGTCGCCCCGATACAGCGCAGCAGCGCCATCTCACGGGTCCGCTGGGCCACCAGGATGTTGAAGGTGTTGTAGATGACCAGCGCGGCCACGAACATCGCCACCACGCCGAACAGCAGCAGACCCAGGGTGAGGAACTCGCTGCTGGCACCGTTGGCCTTGGCCAGGTCCGCCGCGTACCGCTCACCGGTCTTGACCTGGTGACCCGCCCCCACGACCGCCGCGACCGAGGCACGCAGCGTCTCCTGGGAGACACCCTCGGCGGCGGCGACGTCGACCTCCCGGAACCCCTGCTGCCCGGTCATCTTCCTGGCCGTGCCGGTGGTGTAGCCGACCGCGCCGCTGTACCCGATCTCCTGGTCCAGGCCGATGTCGAACAGGCCCACCAGGGTGAACTCGTGCCTGACGTTCTCCGAGTCGAGCACCGCGATGGTGTCGCCGACCTTGAAACCACGAGTCCTGGCCGTACCCTCGTCGAGCACCGCCTCCTTCGCGGTCCTCGGCGCCGCGCCGCTGACGATCGAGGTACGGTTCAGCGCGCCCTCGGGCAGGGAGATCCCCACCGTGGGATAGTCACCGGCCGCCTTGCCGTCCTTGCCGATCAGGGCGGACGTGCCCCGCACCAGCCCTTGGGCGTCGGCGACACCTTCCGTGGCGCGGATCCTCTCCAGGGTCGCCTCGGAGACGACCGGTGCCTCACCGCCCTTGTCCGGCAGCGGGAGCACCGCGACGTCGATCCGGTCGGCCGCCGCCGCGAACTTCTGGGTGAAACCCGCCTCGATGGTGTCGGTCAGTACGAACGTCCCCGCGATGAAGCCCACCCCCAGCGCGATCGCCAGCGACGTCAGCATCAGGCGCAGCCGGTGCGCGCGCAACCCGGCCAGCGTCGTCCTCAGCACCTCACGCCTCCAGCTTCATCAGCGTGTCCAGCACCGACTGCGGCGTCGGCCCCACCAGCTCACTGACCAGCAGGCCGTCACGGAGGAAGACCACCCGGTCGGCGTAGGAGGCCGCCACCGGGTCATGGGTGACCATCACGATCGTCTGGTCGAGCTCACGCACCGACGTACGCAGGAACGACAGCACCTCGGCACCGCTCCGCGAGTCCAGGTTGCCGGTGGGCTCGTCGGCGAAGATGACCTGCGGCCCGCTGATCAGGGCGCGGGCGACCGCGACCCGCTGCTGCTGGCCGCCGGACAGCTCGGCGGGCTTGTGCCCCAGCCGGTCGCGCAGCCCCACGGTCGCCACGACCAGGTCGAACAGCTCCGGGTCGGCCAGCCGCCCGGCGATCTCCAGCGGGAGCCGGATGTTCTGCTCGGCGGTCAGCGTCGGCAGCAGGTTGAACGCCTGGAAGACGAAGCCGATCCGCTCGCGGCGGAGCAGGGTGAGCTGCCTGTCGTTGAGACCGGTGAGCTCCACGTCCCCGATGCGCACCTGCCCGCCGCTCACCGTGTCCAGCCCGGCCAGACAGTGCATCAGCGTGGACTTACCCGACCCCGAGGGCCCCATGATCGCGGTGAAGGCGCCGGACGAGAACGAGACGTCCACGCCGCGCAACGCGTGCACGGCGGTGTCCCCCCGGCCGTACACCTTCGTGAGACCCCTGGCCGTCACGGCCGGCTCCGCGCCTTTTCCACGCGCGCCCCACGCGCCGACCTCTCCGGTGATGGTCACGGCAGTTCTCCTCAACAACGTATGGCGTTATGACGCACCAAACGCTATTGGTGGGGAAGGTGGGATCCATCAGGCTTTAGGCCTGACCTGCGGTGCGGTGAAGGGCGCCCAGAGGGGGACATGCGCCACCTTTGTCGTAGTACGACCTCGGCCATTCGGCCGAGACGACCGGGGCCTCACGCGTGCCCGAGCTCACTTCCATCGGGGCCCGCCCACGCCGGAGGTCGTTTCCGTTGACGGTTACTTCCGCGGGTATCTGATCTTGAAGCTGCCCAGGCCGACCTTGCCGGTGACGCGCAGCGTCGGCGCGTCCGGAAGGCCCGGATCGGTGGCCTTGTTGCTGATCGTGCCCATGTTCGTCGCCAGCGTGTCGACCCACACGGTCCACCCGCGCGGCACGATCACCCGGATCTCACCCATCCCGCAGGTCACCTCCAGCAGCACCTCACGGTGCGAGCACACCGCCCCGGTGAAGTCGATCTTCACCCTGCCCGAAGCGCAACTCGCCACGATGTGCGCGGGCACCACCCAGTGACCCGTCCGCTGCGCCAATCCGTGCTTCGTCCGCAGCTCCAGAACCCCGCTGACACCCGGTACGGCAGGCGACGAGTCTCCCGGCAGATCCGAGGTCAGTGCCCTCAGGTCGTCGTACGTCCTGGCGGACTGCGCCTGCTCGATCCGCTCCTCCAGCTCCTCCAGCGTGAGCCGCCCGTCTCCCGCGGCCACGCGTAGCCGCTCAATGACCGCGTCACGGTCGGCATGCGATGCGCGGAGCCGACCGTTGAGATCCGTCATGTGACGATGCTAGTCGGCCGAATGTGGAGTTACGAGCCCGGATTCATAGGCATACACAACGACCTGTGCCCGATCCCGCAGGCCCAGCTTGGCCAGCACCCGGCCCAGATGCGTCTTGACCGTCGCCTCCGCCAACTCCAGCCGACCGGCGATCTCCATGTTCGACAACCCCCTCGCCACCAGCACCAGCACCTCACGCTCCCGCGCCGTCAACCCCGACAGCGCGGCCAGCTCGGCCACCCCCGCCGAGGGAAGATGCACCGCGAACCGATCCAGCAACCGCCGCGTCGTGCTCGGCGCCACCACCGCGTCCCCGCTGTGCACCGAATGGATCGCACTCACCAGATCGGCGGGCGGCACATCCTTCAGCAGGAACCCCGACGCCCCCGCTTTCAACGCCGCGAACGCGTACTCGTCCAGATCGAACGTGGTCAGGATCAGCACCCGAGGCCCCCCGGCCATCGAACAGATCAACCGCGTCGCCTCCACCCCGTCCATGACCGGCATCCGCACATCCATCAGCACCACGTCGACCTCGACCGCCCGCACCGCCTCCACCGCGGCGGCCCCATTGCCCGCCTCCGCGACGACCTCGATACCGGGATGGGCACCGAGCACCATCCGGAACCCGGTACGCAGCAACTCCTGATCGTCGACCAGCATCACCCGAATCACCCGGTCGCTCACCGCTCCACACCCGTCCTGCTCTCCACGGGACACACCCGGCCGTTCTCCACCGAACGCACCCGATCGCCACCACACCCGACCCGGACACCCACTCTCAAGCCGCCCGACCCGTCCCGGCCTCACCGATCGGCAGTCGTGCCACCACCCGGAAACCGCCGCCGGGACCGGGCCTCGCCTCCACACTCCCACCGAACAGCGCGACCCGCTCCCGCATGCCGACCAGGCCGTGCCCGCCCTCACGCTGCGGCGCCGCGGCACCACGACCGTCGTCGGTCACCCGCAACAGCAACTCCCGCACGCCGTACTCCATCTCCACCACGGCCCTGCTCTCCGGACCGCCGTGCTTGAGAGTATTGGTGAGCGCCTCCTGCACGATCCGATAGACGGTCAACTGCTCCCCCTCAGGAAGCTCCAGAGGAACACCGGACACCCGCAGCTCCACCGGCAGCCCGGACCCGCGCACCCGCGCCACCAGATCGTCCAGCTGCGACAGGCCCGGCTGCGGAGCGTACTCCTCCTGCACCCCGTCGGCCCGCAACACCCCCACCATCCGCCGCATCTCCGCCAGCGCCCTGCGCCCCGTGGCCGAGACCGCCCGCATCGCCTGACGCGCCTGCTCCGAATCATGCTCGATCGCATAACCCGCGCCGTCGGCCTGAACGATCATCACGCTCACGTTGTGCGCGACCACATCGTGCAGCTCACGGGCGATCCGAGCCCGCTCCGCCGCCGCCGCCAACCGGGCCTGCTGATCACGCTCCCGCTCGGCCCGCTCGGCCCGCTCCTCCAACCCCTCCAGATAGCGGCGACGGGTGTTCGCGTAGATCCCCGCGATCCAGATCGCGGCCACGAACGCCGAGGCCGATGCAAAGGTGTCCAGGTCGAGTTCCAGCCCCGGGCGCGCGAGTGCCAGCGCCAACCCCAACTCCACCACCAGGCCCGCACCGACCGCCCAGCGCAACGGACGGCGCGACGCCACCCCGTACATGGCGACGAGCACCGAGACATTGAAGAACAAGGGCTGCACACCGAGCAGCCACTGCAGGAAACAGGTCAGCGAGATGATCACGAAGACCGTGACGGGACGCTGCCGCATCCAGAACAGGGGCACGAACAGCAGCAGCCACAGCCCCGCGAACCCCCAGAGCTCGAGCCTCGCCGCCCCCCATGTCTCCAGGTCACCCGTCCCGAGGGGCCAGACATTGAGCACGGAGAGCAGCAGGAACGGGCTCAGCCACAGCGCGTCCGTAATCCCGGGATGGCGCCTGCCCCAGGCGCGTAGTCTGCCGAACACACCACCACGATACGTATACGCAGATCACCGCCCTTCCCCCGGAAGGTGGAGCCCGATGTACGACCCAGGTCGCACATCCGGCGAGACTTACAGGGCCTTTACGGCCCCTGCGGCACCATGGTTTATGGGAGCGCCCTCCGGGGTGTGTAAAGGGAGACAGTTTGTGGTGATCAATCACAACGACGCTGGGTCGCGCGGCATTTAGACCACGCCGCGCGACCTGACGTTTTCCCCCGTTTCCCCTGCCACACCGGATAGAGCCGCCACACCGGATACCGCTCCGCGCCCGCTCGGATGCTTCGGTGATCTCACCCGACGCGCGGATCCACAGGGTTTTTCCCGTCCAGCGGTGGACATCGTGCCGTTCCGGGCGACGCCGGTCCCACGAGCGGTCGACCGGAGCTCACGCGGGTGACTCACCGAAGCCGTCTCCCACGGCGAAGCCACCCGAACGTGCATCCCCGGCCTCACCCGCCACACCGGACGCGGCGGCACGGTCTTCCGCGAGGACGGATTCGCGCATTAATTGAATGGCTCTGCGAATGACCGCAGATCTCGACGCGAATCGTCTTTCGGTCCGGCAATATTCTATGAAGAATGAATCCTGGGCCGATATTGTTATGCTGGTGTCTATCGACTTCATGTCGGCCGATTGGCTTTGAATTGTTTTGTGGGGTCGACGGGATTCGAACCCGCTCTGGACGGTACCTAAAACCGTGGCCTCTGCCGTTGGGCTACGACCCCTGTTCTTGCCTGCGAAATTCTCTGTCTGTGAATGGCAATTGGGGCAGAGAAAGCGCAGGTTTTCTTTTCTGTTGTCCAGCCAGTTGCCATTGATATGGTCAACGTGCAGTGTCAATGCCTGACCTTGCCAGGCGCCCTCGATCCTACAGCCCGCGCAGCGGTATGGCATCCCGATCTCGATCAGGCTGCGCCTGAGCTGCCCGGGGTTCGGGCGAGGGCTGCCCTCCGGCCGCATGGCGAGAACCTGTTCCGGGCGACTGCGTCGTGGTGAGGGCTTCCCTCTGTTGGGGGAGACCCTGCGAAAGTGCGACGTGTCGATTCCGAAGCGCTTCAGCTGGCGGCTGATGTGGGTGTAATTGCCGCCCGCGATGGTGATGCCGAGGCGGCGGAGGACATCGGCGATGCTGAGGGAGTCGGCTGCGGCCTCCGCCAGCATTTCGGGGGTGTATTTGTATTTGACGGGCACGCGTCAAGTCTAGGTAACGGGTATGACAATTCTCGACGCGTGCCCATGTCATGATAAATGGCTAAAAAAGGGATTTAATCGACGCCGAGTTCGCGGCGGAGCCGGGCCACGTGGCCGGTCGCCTTCACGTTGTAGAGAGCTTTCTCGATCTTGCCGTCGGCGTCGATGACAAAGGTGGAGCGGATGACCCCGACCGTCGTCTTGCCGTACATCATCTTCTCCCCGTAGGCGTCGTAGGCCTTGTGGACCTCCAGTGCGGGGTCGGACAGGAGCGGGAAGGTCAGGGCGTCGCGCTCGACGAACTTGGCGAGCTTGGCGGGGGTGTCCTTCGAGACGCCGAGCACGGCGAGGCCGGCCGAGCCGAGCGAGGCCAGGCTGTCGCGGAAGTCGCAGGCCTGTTTGGTGCAGCCCGGGGTCATCGCGGCGGGGTAGAAGTAGAGGATGACGCGCCTGCCGCGGTACTGCTCAAGCGACACGGTGGTGCCGTCGGCGGCCGGAAGCGTGAAGTCCGGGGCGGCGTCGCCCGGCTCGAGTTTCATGATGTCCCTCCGAGGAATGGTTCCCAGGTCAACTTACCGGCCTGTCCGAAGTGCCGTGGGTAGGCCGGACCTGACAGACTGATCGATGTCAAGGAGTAGGGGAGGAGAGCCATGGCGGACACCGATCCCGCGGAGTTGGAGCGGCAGATCGAGCGCACGCGCGCGGAGTTGGCCCAGACGGTGGACGCCATCGCGGACCGGGTGAGCCCCAAGCGGGTCGCGGAGCGTGGCGTGGCGAAGGTCAGGGCGAATGCCGAGCATTTTGTCGCCCAGGTGGGTGATCTGGTGGGCGGTGTGGCGGGGCCGAGGCCGGTCAGGGCCGAGGGCGAGCCTGAGGACCTGTGGGCGGACGATCGGCCTGAGCTGGCGCCGATCCTGATCGGCGTGGGTGCGGTGCTGGCGGTCAGTGCGGTGATCATGTTGTGGCGGCGCCGTCGCCGGTGATCGGCGGCCCCGAATTGAGTAGGGGTTTACTCATGTGCCCTTTTCCTTGCTCGCGGAATATTGCGAGCAGGGAAAAGGGAGGGTAAATCCGTGAAAAGCATCATTCGCGCTGTGGTCGCGGTGGCGGCGACCACCGGTCTCATGCTGACGGTGGCTCCGGCCGCCTTCGCGGCGGCGGCGCCGGCGTCGGCCGCACGTGACTTCGACGACAGCTTCGACCAGGAGTCCAGGAACGGGCTGGCCACGGTCGAGGCCGAATACTCGGTCGAGGGCGACGACGAGGACGAGAACACGTTCGTGCTGCGGGGCGGGCTGTACGACGGTGACCGGCGTTCGCTGGCGCGGGGCGGGCGGTGTGCCTACTTCGAGGTGCAGGCCGCCTCGTCCGATGACGAGGACTGGAATGTCATCAAGCGGGTGAAGCAGTGCGGCTATGACGACACCAAGTACTTCCGCGTCACGGCGCACGACGTCAGCGAGGTGCGGGTGAAGACCTGCCAGATCAGCTACCGGGGTTGGTCCACCTACAAGTGCAGCAGGTGGTACGAGCTCGACCTGGGCTTCTAGAGGTTTCCGCTGAGCCCCGTACGGGGGCCTCTCCGGGCGCGGGCGGCGCGGGCTGCCGGGGCCGGAGGGTGGGGGATGAGACACGAGCGGGCACCCGCCGGTGGGCGAGGTGCCCGCTCCGCGTGCACGGGTGGCGGGTCAGAGGAAGGTGCGGCCCTCGCCCCGGTAGGTGGGGACCTCGTCCACGACCCTGTCCCCGTCGATCAGGTACAGGCCGGCGAAGCGCTCGCAGAGCTCGCCGGCCTTGGCGTGCCTGAACCAGACCCGGTCGCCGGTGCGCAGGTCCTCGGCGGCCTGTCCGACCAGGGGGGTCTGGACCTCGCCGGCTCCCTCGTTGGGGTCGTATCGCAGCCCGCACGGCAGGTAGGGCTGGGGCAGGCGGTCGGCGCCGGGGGCGCCGGAGGCCGGGTAGCCGCCGCCGAGGACCGTGACGACGCCGGGTGCGGGGCGGCGTACGACGGGCAGGGCGAAGAGGGCGGCGGGGTGGCCGCCGAAGCCCCGGTAGAAGTCGAACAGGCGGGGGTGGAAGAAGCCGGAGCCGGCGGCGATCTCGGTGATGGCTCTTTCCCTGGCGGTCTTCTCGATGCTGCCGGTGCCGCCGCCGTTGACGAACTCCAGGTCGGTGATCTGGCGGACGGCCTGGACGATCCGGCCCCTGCGGGTGATCAGCTCGCGCTGGGACCGGGTCTGCATCAGGCGGATGGCCCGGGTGAGGGCGGGCTTGCCGGGAGGGTCGTCGCCGACCCCGGCGATCTGCGCCTCGTACGCCATCACGCCCACGAGGCGGAATCCGGGGCGTTTGGCGATCTGGGTGGCCAGGTCGGCGGCCTGGTCGCTCTCGCGGATGGGGGAGCGGCGGACGCCCGCCCGGAACCGGCCGCCGAAGGCGAGGTAGCCCGCGTCGATGTCGAGGCAGACCCGGATCTCCTGGCGGTCGTGGACGCCGGCGACGGCGGAGTCGACGAGGTCGAGGTGGTCGATCCGGTCCACCATGATGGTGATTTCCCGTGCGGCGAGCGGTTCGGCGGCCAGTTCGGCGAGCGCGGCGCGGTCCACCGTGGGGTAGGCGACGAGCACGTTCCGCATTCCGGTGGAGACCAGCCAGAGGGCTTCGGGGAGGGTGAAGGCCATGATCCCGGTGAAGCCGTCCATGGCGAGGATCCGTTCGAGCACGGCCCGGGACCTGATGGACTTGCTCGCGACCCTGATCGGCTTGCCGTGAGCCCGGTGGAGCATTCCCTCGGCGTTGGCGCGCAGGGCGGGCAGGTCGAGGACGGCGAAGGGGGGATCCAGGTGTGCGGTGGCCCGGTTGTAGCGCTGGAGGTCGTCCATGTTCGCAGGATAACCCGGCTCGAAAGAATATGAGTACTGTTCATGTTGCTGGAGAGGTGCTCAATGCTCCCGCCAGGAGGGGCCCAAGATCGCGCAAGAGGGCGGTTGATCCCGGCCTCGACCCCGCCGGAACGCGTACACCTGACCGAATGACGACTACTCTCCAGGACGTCCTGGCGGGCTCGGGGAGCACCGGGAGCGCGGGAGGCAGGGCGGCCGAGCAGTTTCAGGACGTCCGCCGCAGGTCGGTGCGGCTGCTCCGGCCGGGGAGGACCCCGGCGGGCGTGCCGGCGGCGCTGGTGGCGTCCGTCGTGCTGTCGGTCTCGGCCTCGGTGACCGTGGGCCTGCTGATGGAGTCGCCCGTCGCGCGAATGCCCTACCGGCGGCTCGTCAACGGGGCCGGCTCGTGGAGCTGGTCGGACCCCGTCGTGTTCGCCATGGCGGTGCTCGCCATGGCGGCGGGCCTGCTGATGCTCGGGCTCGCGGCCCTGCCGGGACGACCCAGGCTGGTGCCGCTGGAGTCGGGAGACCCGCACATGGTGATCGGGATCACCAGGTCCGGGCTCTGCCGCACGCTGGGGGAGGCGGCGGCGTCGGTGGAGGAGGTGAGCGGGGCACGGGTCCGGCTCGCGTCGCGGATCGTCGAGGTCACCGTGTTCACCGAGGCCGAGCGGACCGGGCCGGTGCTGCGCGGGGTGGGCGCGGCGGTGGGCGACCGGATGGCGGGCCTGGGCGCGATGTGCGCGGGCGACGTCGTGGTGCGGCTGCGCAGGCGGAGGGTCAGATGAGACCGTATCTCGGCAACCGGATCGGCCTGGCCGTCACCGGCGCGGTACTGGTCTGCGCCGGTCTCTACGCCTTCCTGCGGGGACGTGGCGACCTGCCCGGTCAGCCGCCCGGGGCCAGGCTCGTGCGCGGGGGGTTCCCCGGCTGGCTGGCCGCGCATCCGTGGCTGGGCTGGCTGGTCGCGCTGCTGCTGGTGGTGCTCGCGCTGCTGGCGGTGCGGTGGCTGCTACACGCCCTGGGCTGGGGACGGTGGGGCAGGCGGACCGGAACGGGGACCGCCATGCTCGCTGTTGCCCTTAAAGAAGTCGAAGGGCTCGTCCGGATTCGGGTCAGGTACGTAAGGCACGAGCGGTTGCGAATCAGTGTGGGCTGCGCGCCGGGGACCGATGTCGGCAGGCTCGTGGCGCGGCTGAACAAGGACGCGGTGGGGAAGGTCAGACGGGCTCTCGGGGAGGTAGAACTCGGCGCGATGGTTCGTCTGCACGTCCGCCGCCGCTGACCTGTCGTACGCCGGCTCCGCGACGGGGCTCGCGTACACCGGCCGCTCGACGGTCCTGGCGTAGTCCGGTTCGGAGTCCGGTTCGAAGTCCGGTTCCTCCTTCGCCGGTTCCTCGGGGGCGCTCTCCTGGTGCCGGACGCCGAAGGCCAGTCCGGCGGCCAGGCAGACCAGCGGGAGCGCGGGCACCACGTAGCGGTGGTCGAAGGCCGCGATGAAGGGCGGCAGGATCAGCAGCATGGTCCCCGCGGCCCAGGGCAGCAGCACCGCGCCGCCGAGCCGCCGCAGCCGCATCAGCACGCCGACCAGGCCGACCAGGCAGATCACCGCGAGGAACGGGCCGCGCACGAAGCCGTACTCCTGGTAGCCGCGCAACCAGCCCGCGTACGGCTCGGCCATCGTCGGCGCTCCCGAGGCGCCCTGGTAGGCCACGGTCAGCTGCTCGGCGGTCTTCCCCTGCGAGGCGGCCCCGGTGGGGAAGGGGCGCAGCGTGTCGGGGAAGACGTAGGCGCTCTGCGGTCCGGGGGTCGGGTAGACGCGCCGGGTCCAGTCGAAGATGTGGACCGCGTCGTCGAGGCCCGCCCGCAGGAAGTCCAGCGGCTGGGCCTTGATGGCCTGGGTGGCGAAGGCGCCGGCGAGCGCGTCGCGCTCGGCCCAGCTGCCCTTGACCTTGTTCAGCGGTGAGGCGCCGTCCCAGATGTAGACCGGCGGCGCCGCGCGCTGTCCCACCGGTTCGACGGGGCACAGGGCCGCCTCGGGGCCGGTCGGCTGGATCCTGGCGCAGTCGGCGAAGGTCATCGTCCGCGCCCACAGGAAGGTGCTGCCCCGGGTCAGCGCGTAGCTGCCGTGCTCGGATTCGAACCAGGCGGCGTACGAGCCCAGGCCGATGGCGGCGGTCAGGGTCGCGGAGACGACCGCCCGCCACCCGGCCCGGCGGATCACCAGGCAGACCAGCGCCACGGCGATCAGCGGCAGCCCGATGGTCCGGGTGACCGTCGCGGCGGCCAGCAGCAGGCCGGCCAGCGCCGCGACCCAGGCGGCCGGGCGTTGCCGCCACAGCAGCAGGGTGACCGCCAGCACCGCCAGGAACTGGAAGAGCAGGTCCGCCATGACGAGGTGTTCGAGCTGGATCTGGTGGGCGTCCAGCAGCACCGGCAGCGCGGCGAGCGTCGCGCCCCATCCCGGCAGGCGGCCCAGCCTGCGCAGCAGCAGGTAGACGCAGAGCGCCACGGCCAGCCCGAGCAGGTGCTGGACGACGACCACGGCCTGGACGCTGGCCAGCGGCTTGAGGATCCACAGGAACAGCGAGTAGCCCGCGGGACGGGACTCCAGGGGGCGAGGGTCGAGCCCGGCGTTCAGGTAGACGAAGGAGTCGGCCCAGAACCACAGGGCGGGCCGGTAGCCGAGCACGGCCAGGGCGCGCAGGCAGCCGCCGGCCAGCAGGGCGGCGATGAAGAGCCAGTGTGCCCCGAAGAAACGGAGCACCCGCGAGGCACGGTTCGCCGGGTGCGTTCCCGTTACCACCACGACCTCCCGAGTCCCGCGGACATGGCCACCCAGCATAGGCGCGGGACGGGAGGGGACTATACGTGATGCGAAATTTGGTGGCGATCGAGTTCTATGCGGCGTTCCTCATCTGAAGCGCGGATCCGGGGAGGCGTTCAGCACTCGATGACGTTCACCGCGAGCCCGCCGCGGCTGGTCTCCTTGTACTTGTCGAGCATGTCGCGGCCGGTGTCGCGCATCGTCTTGATGGCCTTGTCCAGCGAGACGAAGTGGCGGCCGTCGCCGCGCAGCGCGATCCTGGCCGCGGCGATGGCCTTGATCGAGGCGACGGCGTTGCGCTCGATGCACGGGATCTGCACCAGGCCGCCGATCGGGTCGCAGGTCAGCCCCAGGTTGTGCTCGATGCCGATCTCGGCGGCGTTCTCGACCTGCTCGGGGGTGCCGCCCATCACCTCGGTGAGCCCGGCGGCGGCCATCGAGCAGGCGGAGCCGACCTCACCCTGGCAGCCCACCTCGGCCCCGGAGATGGAGGCGTTCTCCTTGAACAGCACGCCGATCGCCCCCGCGGTCAGCAGGAAGCGGATCACCCCCTCGTCATCGGATTCGCGGACGAAGCGGTCGTAGTAGGTGAGCACGGCGGGGATGATGCCCGCGGCGCCGTTGGTGGGCGCGGTGACGATCCGGCCGCCGGCGGCGTTCTCCTCGTTGACCGCGAGGGCGAACAGCGAGACCCAGTCCATCGTCTGCAGCGAGTCCTTCTCTCCCGGCTCGCTCCGCAGCTGCCGGTGGAGCTGGTGGGCGCGGCGGCGGACCTTCAGGCCGCCGGGCAGCACGCCCTCCTTGCCGATGCCCCGTCGCACGCACTCGCTCATGACCTGCCACAGGACGAGCAGCTGGGCGCGGATCTCGGCCTCGGTGCGGCCGAACGCCCGCTCGTTCTCCAGCATCAGCCCGGAGATCGACAGCCCGGTCTCCGCGCACTGGGCGAGCAGCTCCGCGGCCGTGGTGAAGGGGTGCGGCAGGACCGTGTCGTCGGGTTTGATCCGGTCGGCGCCGGTGGCGTTCTCATCGACGACGAAGCCGCCGCCCACCGAGTAGTAGACCTTCTCGCGCAGCGTCTCGCCGGACTCCGACAGGGCGGTGAAGCGCATGCCGTTGGGGTGGTGGGGGAGCGAGATCTTGCGTTCGAAGACGAGGTCCTCGCCGATGACGAAGGGGATCTCGTGGGAGCCGTACAGGCGGACGGTGCCCGAGGCGCGCATGGCGGCCAGCCGCTCGTCGACCGTGTCGACGTCGACCAGCTCGGGTTTCTCGCCCGACAGGCCGAGCAGCACCGCCTTGTCGCTGCCGTGGCCCTTGCCGGTCAGCCCGAGCGAGCCGTACAGGATGGCGCTCACCCGCGCGGTCTTCTCCAGCAGCCCGTCCCGGTGCAGGCCCCGGGCGAACTTGTGGGCGGCGGCCATCGGGCCGCCGGTGTGCGAGCTGGACGGGCCGATTCCGATCTTGAAGAGATCGAAGACACTGATCGTCATCTGAATCCTTCCAGCGTGGACGGTCACGCGCGCCCGGGGACGCGCGTGACCGCGACGCGAGGCGTCGAACTTATGACTCACCCGAGGTGAGCGCGGTGTACTCCTCCGGCGACAGCAGGTCGTCGGCGGAGCCCTCAAGACGTACCCGGAACAGCCAGCCGTCGCCGTAGGAGTCGCTGTTGACCAGCGAGGGGTCGTCCACGACCGCCTGGTTGACCTCCACGACCTCGCCGGTGACCGGTGCGAAGATGTCACTCACCGACTTGGTCGACTCGACCTCGCCGACGGCGTCACCGGTGGCGATCGACGCGCCGACCTCGGGTACCTGCACGTAGACCACGTCGCCCAGCGCCTCGGCGGCGTAGGCGGTGATGCCCACGGTGAGGGTCAGGCCGTCGTCGACGCCGCTGATCCACTCGTGTTCCTTGGTGTAGTGCAGGTCCTCGGGAATGCTGCTCATTTTTTCCTCCTGTAGAAAGGCAGTTCGACGACCTCGACCGGCTCGCGGCTGCCCCGGATGTCGACGGCCAGCCCTGACGACAGGCCGCTGTCCACGTAGGCCATGGCGATGGGCCTGCCCAGTGTCTGGGAGGGCGCCCCGCTGGTGACCTCCCCGGCGACCGTGCCGTCATCGGCGACCACCACCGGATACCCGTGCCGGGGCACCCTGCGGCCGCTCGCGACCAGGCCGACCAGACGACGGGCCGGCGGGACGTCCCTGAGCGGTTCGAGGGCGGCCCGGCCGACGAAGTCGCCCGGCTTGTCAAACCTCACCACACGGCCGAGCCCGGCGTCGAACGGAGTGAGGTCCGCGGAGAGTTCGTTGCCGTAGAGCGGCATGCCCGCCTCCAGGCGGAGGGTGTCGCGCGCGGACAGGCCGGCGGGGACCAGCCCGTGCGGCGCGCCCGCCTCGGTGAGGGCGGTCCAGAGGGGTTCCGCCGCCGAGGCCGCGACGAACAGCTCGAAGCCGTCCTCGCCGGTGTATCCGGTGCGGGCGACGAGGACCTCGTGTCCGGCCACCACGGCGGGCAGGCCCGCGTAGTACCCGAGCCCGTCCAGGTCGGCGTCGGTGAGAGTGCTCAGGATCTCCACCGAGCGCGGCCCCTGGACGGCGACCAGCGCGTACTCCTCGGAGCGGTCCCGCACCGCGGCGTCGAAGTCCTTGGCGCGCTCGGTCAGCTCGGCGGCCACCCGGGGGTAGTTGGAGGCGTTGGCGACGACCATGAACTCTTCGGGGGCCAGCCGGTAGACGATCAGGTCGTCCAGCACGCCGCCCCCGGCGTCGACGATCATCGTGTAGCGGGCGCGGCCGGGCGCCAGCGCGGAGAGGTGGCCGACCAGCGCGTAGTCGAGTGCCTCGGCGGCCTGCGGGCCGGTCACGAAGATCTCACCCATGTGGGAGAGGTCGAACAGGCCGGCCGCCTGGCGGACCGCGTTGTGCTCGGCGGACTCGCTGCCGTAGCGGAGCGGCATCAGCCAGCCCGCGAAGTCGGTCAGCGTCGCGCCGAGGGACTCGTGCACGCCGCGCAGCGGCGTAGGTCGGGACATGTTCGCACCTCAGACAAGGGACAGATGAGATCATCCTCCCCCTCTGTCATTGGTGCCTGAGAGTTTCATCCGGGTTTTACCGGACTTTCACCTTCGGCGAGGTCGTGGGACCTGCTTTCCAGAGGCACCTACCCGCACGGTCCTTTGCCTTGAGAGGTTCGCGGGGAGGGCTTGCTCCTTCAGGGGTCCTGGCCTGGATGTCAGGACACTCTCCCGCGCGGGGTTCATCGGTGTCGCAGGCCAGCCTAACCGCCCGCACCGGCCGAGCGAAATCCCCTCGCGCCTGCCGGCCGGGATCAGGCCCCCTCGCCCAGTGCCCGGAGATCATCGTCCTCGGGCCTTACGGTGTGCACGTCCGCGCAGGCGGTGGCCATCGCCGCCAGGCGCTCCTCGGCGCCGTCGACGATCTGCAGGTCGGCTCTGGTGTGCGCGATGGCCGCGTCGATGAGCAGGGACACCAGAGGGTCGTCCTGTTCGCGGCGCAGGCGTGTCAGCGCCGCCAGGTCCGAGAGGTAGGCCTGGCGCTGAGCGGACACGAACGAGCCGAGCGCGTCCGTGCCCAGCCGGGTGGCCGCGAGCAGCTTGAGGAACAGTTCGTCCCGGAACCCCGACGAGCGGACCCAGGGAGCGCCCGCCCACTCCCGCAGCTCACCGGCGCCGCTCTCGGTCAGCCGGTACAGCGTCTTGTCCGGGCGGTCGCTCTGGGTCACGTGGCTGCGGGTCACGTGGCCGTCCCTGACCAGCCGGTCCAGGATCTGGTACAGGTGCCCGATGTTGAGGCCGCCCCACTGGGGGCCGACCGCCGCCTCGAACCGGGCCTTGAGTTCGTAGCCGTGGCTGGGCCCGTCGGCCAGCAGGGTGAGCACGGCATGGCTAAGTGGCATGATTCCTACATTGTCACAAGATAGGAACTTCACGGACCCTCGTACATTGTGACAATGTATCGGTCATGAGCGTTGAAGTCAGCCTGCGAGGCGTCAGCCGCGTCCACGGCTCCACCAGGGCACTCGACGAGGTCGGCCTGGAGGTCGAGGCAGGTCAGGCGGTCGCGTTCACCGGGCCCTCGGGAGCGGGCAAGTCCACGCTCCTCCATCTTGTCGGTGCGATGGATCTCCCCGACGGGGGCGAGATCCACGTCGGAGGGAAGCGCGTCGACGATCTCGGGCGCCGGGGTCTCGACCGGCACCGGCGCGCGGTGGGCTTCGTCTTCCAGCGCTTCCACCTGCTCCCGGCGCTGAGCCTGCTGGACAACGTGCTCGCCCCCGTGCTGCCGCGCAGGGTGGGCTTCGACCGTCGGGCCCGCGCCAGGGAACTGCTGGCCGCGGTCGGGCTGGCCGACCGGGAACGGGCGCTGCCCGGCGAGCTCTCCGGCGGGCAGCAGCAGCGGGTGGCGATCGCCCGGGCGCTGATCGCCCATCCGCCTCTGCTCCTGGCGGACGAGCCCACCGGCAACCTCGACAGCGTCACCGGCCAGGAGATCGTGGACCTGCTGTTCTCCCTGCGGGAGGAGTACGGCATGACCATGCTGGTCGCCACCCACAACCCCGAGGTGGCGGCGGCGTGCGATCGGGTGGTTCGGATGCGTGACGGCCGGATCACCGGCGACGACCGGGTGACGCCCGCCCAGGACGTGCTCGGCCGGATCGGGCGGCTCGGATGACCCGCCTGGTCTGGGCCCAGCTTCGCCACCGGCTCGTCCGGGCACTGGTGCTCCTGCTCGGCATCGTGGTCGCGGCCACCGGGTTCACCGTGCTGACCGGCACCGCCGAGACCCAGCGTCTGGAGATCATTGGCACCGTCGGGGAGAACTTCCGGGCGCAGTACGACATCCTGGTCCGCCCGGAGAACTCGGCCACCGCCATCGAGCGGTCGCAGGGGCTGGTCCGCGCCAACTACCTGTCGGGCATCTTCGGGGGGATCACCTTCGACCAGTACGAGCGGATCAAGCGGGTCAACGGCGTCGAGGTCGCCGCCCCGATCGGCATGATCGGTCATGTCGTGCACACGGCAGGTGTCAGGGTCGACGTGACGGACCTGCTGCACGAGGGCGACCGCACGATGCTGCGCGTGGAGCGCACCCGGGTCACCGACCGGGGCCTCACCCGGATCCCGTTCCTGCAGCCCCAATACGAGTACGTCACCCGCCGCCCCGTCACGCTCGACTTCACAGAGGTCGCGGACGGGGGCGAGTTCGTCGAGGCGGCCGAGGAGGAACTGCCCGGCGGCCGGCGGGTCCGGTTGGCGACCTCGCTCGGCTGGTCGCAGGACCCGGCGAGGACCAGCCCGTTCCCCTCCGAGCGGATGCTCCCCGACCGCGGCTACTGGTCCACGCGGACCGGTCTGGGCGACGGTGGCGGATACTTCTGGAACGGATTGAAGCCCGGCCAGGCGGGCGTGCCGCTCTACCAGGAGTTCCCGTTCGTGCTCGCGGCCGTCGACCCGGATGCCGAGGCCCGACTGGCCGGGTTGGCGGGGGCGATGGTCGAGGGACGTTACCTCACGGCGAAGGCGGCCAGGGACGATCCCAACGAGATCCCGCTGATCGCGGCCTCGGTGCCCTACGCGGACCAGCGGGACGAGGTCGTGATCCGGCGGCTGCCCGCCGAGGCGGCCGAGAAGGTCACCGAGGGTGTGCCGGCCAAGAGGCTTCTGCCCTATCTCGCCGCGAACCGGGGCGAGGAGGTCAGGCGTCTCACCCTCGACGCCGGACAGGTCTACGAGTCGATGCTCGACCGGTGGTCGGACCTGTCGGACGGGCACTACGTGCCGTTGACGAGGTACTGGGCATCCGGGCCCGTCGAGTACCGGCAGCGGGGAGCGCGTGAGCTCGCCGCGCTCCCGGTGCGGAACGGGTCCGGTGTCTGGAAGGATCCGTGGTTCTCGGGGGTGGCGGGCGTGGCCAAGGACTTCCCGGGTGCGACGGTCGGGGCATCCGACACCCAGTTCCGCACGCTGAACCGCAGGGCGATCTCCAGACGCTACACCGGGGACCTCAAGTCCCGCGTCGTCGGACGGTTCGACCCGGCCAGGCTGCCCGGTTTCAGCGAGCTGACCCGGCTCCCCATGGAGACCTACAACCCACCGGTCGCCACGCCGGGCGACGGCCGGACCGCCGCGCTCCTCGGCGGCCGGGCTCTGCTGCCCAACGACAACGTCGCCGGATACCTCCAGACGCCGCCCCTGCTCCTCACCAGCCTGCAGTGGCTGGAGGAGATCGCGGAGAGGACCGAGGGGCGGCCCGCGGCGCGGGCGCCGCTGAGCGTCATACGGGTGCGGGTCGACGGTGTCACCGGGCCCGACCCGGTCAGCCGGGAGCGGATCAGTCAGGTGGCCAGGGACATCGTGGCGGCCACCGGACTGAAGGTGGACATCACGGTCGGCTCGTCGCCGTCGCCGATGACGGTGGACCTGCCCGCCGGGTCCTTCGGGCGTCCCGCGCTGACCCTCCGGGAGGACTGGGTGAACAAGAACGTCGCCTACCGGATCCTGAACGCCGCCGACCGCAAGTCGCTCGTGCTGTTCGTACTGGTCCTGGCCGTCTGCGGGTTGTTCGTGCTCAACGGTGCGGCGGCGACCGTGCGGGCCAGGAGGTCCGAGCTCGGCGTGCTGGCCTGCCTGGGCTGGTCGCGGCCGAAACTGTTCGGGACCGTGCTCTGTGAGGTCGGCGCCATCGGCCTGCTGGCGGGCCTGCTGTCCGTCGCGCTGGCCTGGCCTGTCGCCCTGTGGTCGGGGGTCGCGCCGCCGGGGCAGCGGGCGTGGCTGGCGGTCCCGGCGGCGGTGATGCTGGCGCTGTCGGCGGGCCTGCTCCCTGCCTGGCAGGCCTCGCGGGTGCCGCCCGCGGAGGCGGTGCGGCCAGCCGTGCGGCTGCCGCGCAGGGCGCGCTCGCCGCGCGGGGTGGCCGGGCTCGCGGTGAGCGGGTTGACCAGGTCCCCCGGGCGGACCCTGCTGGGCGCGGCGACGCTCGCGGCCGCGGTCTTCGGGCTGACGGTGCTGCTCGGCGTCACCTACGGCTTCCGCGGCCGGGTGGTGGGCTCGCTGCTCGGCGACGCCATAGTGGTGCAGGCCCGCTCGGCCGACTACGCGGCTGTCGCGGTGATGTTCGGGCTGGCGGTGCTGGCCGTGGCCGATGTGCTCTACCTGGGGGTACGGGAGCGCGACACCGAACTGGCCGCGCTGCGCGCCTCGGGTTGGTCGGAGGGCTCGCTGGCCCGGCTGATCGTCCTGGAGGGGGCCGGTATCGGCCTGCTCGGCGCCCTCGCCGGGGTCCTGGGCGGGGTGACGGCCGCGTTCGCGCTGGCGGGCGACCTGCCGAGTGCGGTGGTCGTGGGAGCGGCGGTCGCAGCGGTGGTGGCCGTCACGCTCGCGGCCCTGGCCTCCGCTGTTCCCGCCCTGCTGGTGCAGCGGCTCCCGCTGGCCCTGATCCTCACGCGGGAATGAGCCCGGCTCCGGTGCTCCGCCCCACGGTGAGCGGGCCGCTCAGGAGCGGGCGTGCCGGACCAGCGCCTCGAACAGGGCCGGCTCGTCGTCGGTCTCGGGATGCCACTGGACGGCGAGGGCGAACGGATGATCCTCCACCTCCACGGCCTCCACCGTGCCGTCCTCGGCGTGGGCGGTCACGGTCAGGCCCTCGGCGAGCAGGTCAACGGCCTGGTGGTGGTAGTGGGCCACCTCCACGGTCTCGGTCCCGAAGACCTTCGAGGTCAGGCTGCCGGGAGCGAGCCGCACCGGCATCCTGCCGTAGCTGCCGGGGGCCGGGGCGTGCCCCTGGTGGCCCACCACGTCGGGCAGGTGCTGGTGGAGGCCGCCGCCGAGGGCGACGTTCAGGATCTGCATGCCCCTGCAGATGCCGAGGAAGGGCAGGTCCCGCTCCAGCGTCGCCCGGACCAGTCCCAGTTCGGCGTCGTCGCGGAACGGCCGGACGTAGCCGGTCCGCTCGTGCGGCTCCTGCCCGTACCGCTCCGGGCCGACGTCCCCGCCGCCGGCCAGGATCAGCCCGTCCAGGCGCTGCACGAGCGTCGCGGGGTCGCCCGCGGGCGGCAGGATCACCGGCTGCCCGCCCGCGCGGGCCACGTGGTCGACGTAGTCGTACGGCAGCAGCGCGGTGGTCGTCTCCCAGACGGTGAACCTCGCGGGCTCGACGTAGCAGGTGATGCCGATGACGGGACGGGACATGATCTCTTTCTCACGCGGACGCCGGGGACATGGGACATCCGCCCACGTCCTCGCACGTTATCGGGGCCAGGGTATGGCCTGGGCAAATCCCGCCACCGCCGGTCGCGAAGGTGGCGGGGAGCGGTCAGAGCGGCGTGACGTAGGCGCCCGAGATGCCGCCGTCCACCAGGAACTCCGCGCCGGTGACGAAGCTCGCGTCGTCCGAGGCGAGGAACGCCACCGCGGCGGCGATCTCGGTCGCCTCGGCGAAGCGGCCGATCGGGATGTGCACCAGGCGGCGCTGTGCCCGCTCGGGGTCCTTGGCGAACAGCTCCTGCAGCAGCGGGGTGTTGACCGGGCCGGGGCAGAGCGCGTTGACCCGGATGCCCTCGCGGGCGAACTGCACGCCCAGCTCGCGCGACATCGCCAGCACCCCGCCCTTGGAGGCGGTGTAGGAGATCTGGCTGGTCGCCGAGCCCATCACGGCCACGAACGACGCGGTGTTGATGATCGATCCCTTGCCCTGCCGCCGCATGTACGGGATGGCGTGCTTGCAGCACAGGTAGACGGAGGTGAGGTTGACCTCCTGGACCCGGCGCCAGGCGTCGATGCCGGTCTCCAGGATCGAGTCGTCCTCCGGCGGTGAGATGCCCGCGTTGTTGAACGCGATGTCCACGCTGCCGTAGCTGTCGAACGCGGTCTGGAACATCCGGACGACGTCGTCCTCGCTGGTCACGTCGGCCTTCACGAACAGGCCGCCGACCTCGGCCGCGGCCGCCGCGCCGGTCGTCTCGTCCAGGTCCACGCACACGACGCGGGCGCCCTCCTCGGCGAACCGGCGCGCGGTGGCCAGGCCGATCCCGCTACCGGCGCCGGTGATGACGGCCACCCGGTCCTGCAAACGCAGCATCGCTTCTACTCCTCGGAAATGAAGACGTTCTTGGTCTCGGTGAACGCGGACAGGGCGTCCGGTCCCAGCTCGCGGCCGAGGCCCGACTGCTTGAAACCGCCGAACGGGGTCCAGTAGCGGACGCTCGAATGCGAGTTGACGCTCAGGTTGCCCGCCTCGACGGCCCTGGCCACCCGGAGCGCCCGGCCGACGTCACGGGTCCAGATGGACCCGCTCAGGCCGTACGGGGTGTCGTTGGCGATCCGCACGGCGTCCGCCTCGTCGTCGAACGGCAGCACCGACACCACCGGTCCGAAGATCTCCTCGGTGAACGCCCGGTCGTCGGCCGAGGTCGGGGTCAGGACCGTCGCCGGGAACCAGAACCCCGGCCCCGACGGGCACGTGCCCCGCAGGTGGGGCGGCTCGGTGACGTAGGAGGCCACCCGCTCCCGGTGTTCGGCGCTGATCAGCGGGCCCATCTCGGTGCTCTCGTCGCGGGGGTCGCCGACCCTGACCTTCAGCACGGCCTCGCCGAACCGGGCCAGGAACTCGTCGTGCACCGAGCGCTCGACCAGGATCCGGGAGCGCGCGCAGCAGTCCTGGCCCGCGTTGTCGAAGACCGCGTACGGCGCGGTCGCCGCCGCCCGTTCCAGGTCGGCGTCGGCGAAGACCACGTTGGCGCTCTTGCCGCCCAGCTCCAGGGTGAGCCGCTTGACCTGCCCGGCGCAGACGGCGGCGATCTCCTTGCCCACCTCGGTGGAGCCGGTGAACACGATCTTCGCCACGTCCGGGTGCTCGACCAGCCGGGCGCCCGCGACCTCTCCGGCGCCGGGCAGGACCTGGAACACCCCCTCGGGCAGCCCGGCGGCCAGGGCCAGCTCGGCCAGGCGCAGGGCGGTCAGCGGGGTCCACTCGGCGGGCTTGACGATCACGGTGTTGCCCGCGGCCAGCGCCGGGGCCGTCCCCCAGGTCATGATGACCATCGGGAAGTTCCACGGCACGATCACGCCGACGACGCCCAGCGGTTCCTTGAAGGTGACGTCCAGGCCGCCGGGCACCGGGATCTGCAGGCCGTGGTCACGCTCGGGCGCCCCGGCGTAGAAGTCGAGCACGTCGGCGACGTTGCCCGCCTCCCAGCGGGCGTTGCCGATCGTGTGCCCGGCGCCCGCGACCTCCAGCAGGGCCAGTTCCTCGGCGTGCTCGCGCACCAGCGAGGCGAACCGGCGCAGCAGCCGGGCCCGGTCGGAGGGGCCGACGCTCCGCCAGGTGGCGAAGGCCCTTCTCGCGCGCTCCACCGCCCTGTCGACCTCGGCGGCGTCCGCCATCTCGACCTCGGCGAGCACCTCTTCTGTCGCCGGATTTATGATCTTCACCGTCACATCCGTTCGAATCCTCGGAACAGCTCCCAGTCGGTCACCGCCGCGTCGAAGGCGGCCAGCTCGGTCCGGGCGTTGTTCGCGTAGTGCGCCACGACGTCCTCGCCGAAGACGGAGGCCGCGAACGCGGAGCCCTCCCAGAGCTCCAGCGCGTCCCGCAGGGTGTGCGGGACGGTCTCCGCGCCCGAGGTGTAGGCGTTCCCCGTGATCGCCTCCTCAAGCGGCAGTTCGTTCTCGATGCCGTGCAGCCCGGCCGCGACCAGTGCCGAGACCGCCAGGTAGGGGTTGACGTCGCCGCCGGGCACCCGGTTCTCGATCCGCAGCGAAGGGCCGTGGCCGACCAGGCGCAACGCGCACGTCCTGTTGTCCACGCCCCATTTGACGGCGGTGGGGGCGAAGCTGCCCGGCACGTACCGCTTGTAGGAGTTGACGTTCGGCGCGTACAGCAGGGTCAGCTCGCGCATGAGGGCGAGCTGACCGGCGATGAAGTGCTGTCCCGTCGCGGACAGTCCGTGCGCCTCGGAACCCGCCATGACCGGCTCTCCGGCGGTGTCCCTGAGCGAGATGTGGATGTGGCAGGAGTTGCCCTCGCGCTGGTTCGGCTTGGCCATGAAGGTGATCGACATGCCCTCCTGGGCGGCGATCTCCTTGGCGCCGTTCTTGTAGACGGCGTGGTCGTCGCAGCTGGACAGGGCCTCGCCGAAGCGGAAGGCGATCTCGTGCTGGCCGAGGTTGCACTCGCCCTTGGCCGACTCGACGTACATGCCCGCGCCCTCCATGCCGAGCCTGATCCTGCGCAGCAGCGGCTCGACCCTGGCGGTGCCGAGGAGGGAGTAGTCGACGTTGTAGAGGTTGGCGGGCGTCAGATCACGGTAACCGCCGCGCCAGGCGTCCTCGTAGCTGTCGTTGAAGATCACGAACTCCAGCTCGGTCCCGACGAACGCCCCCCAGCCCCGCTCGGCCAGCCGGGCGAGTTGCCGGCGCAGGATCTGCCGCGGCGAGGCGGCCACGTCGGAGCCGTCCTCCCAGAGCAGGTCGGCCATCACCAGGGCCGTCCCCTCCTGCCACGGCACCCGGCGCAGGGTGGACACGTCGGGTTTCATGACGAAGTCGCCGTATCCCCGCTCCCAGGAGGACATCGCGTAGCCGTCGACCGTGTTCATGTCGACGTCGACCGCGAGCAGGTAGTTGCATCCCTCGGAGGCGTGCCCCAGCACCTCCTGCAGGAAGTAACGTGCCGACAGGCGTTTCCCCTGCAGGCGGCCCTGCATGTCGACGATCGCCAGCAGCACGGTGTCGATCCGTCCTGCCCGCACCTCGTCGTGAAGTTCGCGGACGTCCACACGCCCTCCTCGCCGGAGTCTTATTGGGCTAGTGTCAGACCATTGACGTGTAGCGGGGGGAGCATTGTCAAGGGTCGGAGGAGATCAATTGGACGAGGTGTCGCGACTGGCGACCGTGCTGCGGCCGGTGCGCGCGGGTAACGCGTTCGAGGAGACCGTGGAGCGCCTGCTCCAGGTCATCAAGCTGGGGCTGGTAGCCGAGAAGCTGCCGCCCGAGCGGGAACTCGCCGCCCAGCTCGGGATCAGCAGGGTCACCCTGCGCGAGGCCATCCGCGCCCTGGCGGAGGCGGGCTACCTCACCGTGCGCCGTGGCAGGTACGGCGGCGCCTTTCTCACCTACATCCCACCGCGTCCGCGCCGTGACGACCTGCGCAGGGCGGTCGTCGACATGGGCACCGACGACCTGGGCGACGCGCTCACCTTCAGGATGGCCGTGGAGTGCGGTGCCGCCCAGGTGCTCGCCACCACCGCGCTCACCGAGGAGCGGCGCGACGCCCTGCGGGAGCGGCTGCGTGAGGTCAACTCGGCGGGGCCCGACGACTACCGCCGTCTCGACACGGCCTTCCACCTGGCCATCGCCGAGCTGACCGGCTCCCCGCTGCTCGCCGCGGCCTGCGCCGACGCCCGGCTGCGGGTCACCGACCTGCTCAACGCCATCCCGGTGCTCCGGCGCAACATCGAGCACGCCGCGATCCAGCACGAGGCGATCGTGACGGCGATCCTGGCCGGCGACCCCGAGGGCGCGCGCCGCGCCGTGGCCGAGCACCTTGAGGGCACCGCCGCGCTGCTACGGGGCTTCCTCGCATAGCCTGATGAAACAGTGGGGGATTTGCTCCGAGATCGAATCATGGAAACAGGACGGCTGCCGCTGTTCTGTTTCTTTGTCGCGCTGATCGTCGCCTTCGTGTTCACCAGGATCAACGTCCGGCTCATCCGGGCCAAGATCGGCTGGTTCCGTAACGTCAACGTCGGTGAGATGCACATTCACCACGTGGTGTTCGGCGTGGTGCTGACCCTGCTCGGCGGGGTGTCCGGCCTCGTCGTCTCCGGGGTCTCCGAGGGCTGGTACGCGGTGACGGCGGCGATCTTCGGCATCGGCGCCGCCCTCGTCCTCGACGAGTTCGCGCTGATCCTGCACCTGCGCGACGTCTACTGGGAGGAGGAGGGCCGAGCCTCCGTGGACGCGGTGTTCATCGCCGTCGCGATCACCGGCCTGCTCCTGCTCGGCCTGCGCCCCCTCGGCTGGGAGAACTCCGACGGCACCCCCAGGGGCACCTGGCTGACCGCCGGTCTCATCGTGACCAACCTCGGGCTCGCCGTGGTCACGCTGCTCAAGGGCAAGATCTGGACGGGCCTGGTCGGGCTGTTCGTGCCGATCCTCCTGGTGCCGGGGGCCGTGCGGCTGGCCCGCCCGGGATCGCCCTGGGCACACTGGTTCTTCGCCCCGGGCGCCCGGCACCCGCGGCTCCGCAAGATGGCCAGGGCCGAGCGCCGCGAGGAGCGCTGGCGCCGCCCGGTGATCCGCGGCAAGATCGCCTTCCAGGAGTTCGTCTCCGGCCGTCATGACCTCCCCTCCACCCGCCGCCGCTCCCGCCGCTGAACCGCCGATGCCCTCGCCGTCGCCGTCGCCGTCGCCGTCGCCGGGTGGACCGGGAGCCGAGGTCGGCCCGCGAGTGTGGGCACTGCACGAGCGCGGTCTCGCCCGCGACGTCATCGACGTCGCCTCGGTCTCCGAGCCGTACGGTTTTCGCGAACTCGAACACCTCGCCCGCCGGTATGACGAGGGCTTCTCGCTCGCCGAGCTGGTGATGCGGCTGGAGTTCGTCGCCCTGATCGCCGACGAGGACTTCGAGGCCCACGGCGTGCGGGGCGAGCGGCTCTGGGAGATCCGCCGGTTCGCCGGCGCCTGGGTGGAGGACATCGGGCTGCGCCGCGCGGAGGAGGGCGACATCGACTACGACGACGTCCCCGACCCCGACTGAGGAACGAGGGGAAAGCGGCGGCACGGTCGTGGTGAGCTTTCGAACCCGTGCATATCCGGCCGCGCGCCGGGCAGATGACGGCCCTGCCTGCCTAAGGGGTGCTGATCATGGGTCTGATGGATAAGTTCAACCTGCGAGAACTGAAGGCCAGGGTCAAGCGGAGGCCGGCCGGACGGACGGGCGACCGCCGGCCGGCGGCTGAGGCCAGAACCGAGGAGGCCGAGGCGAGGCTGCTGAAGACCCAGGACGAGATCCTGGACACCGTCGCGGAGATGCGCAGGGAGTACGGCGTCCGCCGCCACTGACCCCGCTCGCCGGTGTCCCGCCGATGGGCCCCTTGCCGAGCCGGCTCCGGATCGGCGGGGCACCGGTACGCGGCGGCCGCTCCCTGGACCGGCCCCGGGAGGGGTGGTTTTTCCCCGCACCGCTCATCACTTAATGAGTAGAAATTTCAAGAATTCCGCCTGGTCGTACATAGACAGAACATATGTCTGTTTCGCTATAGTCCGAAGGCATTGTAGGGGCGCGAGTGGACCAATCCTTTTAAAGGTGGGCGAATGACAAGCCTCGATTCAGCGACATCCGTGGTCCGGTCGGCGATCGCCGAGGTGCTGAGCGTACCGAGCGATCAGGTGAAGCCGGGGGCCACCATCGCCGACCACCAGATCGACAGCCTGGAATGGGTAGAGATCTCCGTCATCATCGAGGAGAAGCTGGGCATCCAGCTCGACCCCAGTGACTTCGCCGGGGCGCAGACCGTCGCCGACATGGCGGGCGTACTGCACGCCGCGCTGGCGGCCCGGTGACGCGCGTCGTCGTCACGGGTCTGGGGGTCAAGAGCCCGGCGGGCAACACGGCGGGGGACGCCTTCGCCACGGTGCTCGCGGGCAAGTCGCTCGCGACCGCCATCCCCGAACTGGCCGACGCCCGGGTGCCGGTCTCGATCGGGTGCCCGCTGGCGCCGTTCGAGCCGGATGACTACTTCGGCGGGCGCGAGCTCCGGACCCTCGACCGGACCTCCCAGATCGGCCTCGCCGCGGCGATCGACGCCGTCGCCGACGCGGACGGCCTGCCCGCCGAGGGCTGCGGGGTGTACGTGGGCACCGGCGGCGGCGGGTTCGCCACCCTGGAGAACCTGATCGTGGGGCACACGCTCGGCAGGGAGAAGGTGCCGGTCCATGCGGTTCCGACGCTGATGTCCAGCTCGACGGCCTCGCGCGTCGCCATCAGGTACGGCTTCAGGGGGCCGTGTCTCACCTTCAACACGGCCTGCGCCAGCGGGGCCACCGCGATCGGCGAGGCGCTGCGCGCGATCCGCTCGGGCGTGGTCGGCTCCGCCGTCGCCGGGGGCCTGGACGCGCTGCTCTCCCCGCTCGCGATGGAGGCCTTCGCCCGGGTCGGCGCCCTGTCGGAGCGGACGCACGCCCCCTCGGAGGCGTCCCGCCCGTTCGACGCCGACCGTGACGGCTTCGTCATGGGGGAGGGCGCGGCCTTTCTGGTACTGGAGCGCGCCGACCTCGCCGAGGCGCGGGGCGCCCGTGTCTACGGCGAGGTCAGCGGCTACGCGGCCAACTGCGACGCCAACCACATCGTGGCGCCGCTCAGGGACGGCTCGGTGGCGGCCGGGTGCATGCGCGCCGCCCTGCTCGACGCCGGACTCGACACCGGCGACGTCGGGCACGTCAACGCCCACGGGACCTCGACCCCGCACAACGACAGCGCCGAGGCCGCCGCCCTGCACGCGTGTTTCGGTGGCCGTACGCCCCCGGTGACCTCGACCAAGGGCGTGACCGGCCACCTCGTCGGCGGCGCGGGCGCGCTGGAGGCGGTCATCGCCCTGCTGTCGGCCCGAGAGGGCCTGATTCCCCCGACCGCCAACTTCGCGGGCGGCCCCGAGGCCGACCTCATCGACATCGTCTGTGCCGAGCCCCGGTCCGTGGCCGTCGCCCCCGTCCTGTCCAACTCCTTCGGCTTCGGGGGCAGCAACGCCTGCCTGGTCCTCACCCCCTCCCTGGATTCCTGACATTCCGTACGGCCCCGCCGGCCCGCCGTGAAACGGCGCCGAGCCGACGGGGCCTTCGCCGACCCCCTGATGTCAACTTTGGTTAACAAGATTGGTGACGTCACCGACTTTCGCTACGAAATATGGCGAAGGCGCTCGGGACGGACTCGTGCGAGGTAAACAGGAAAAGCGGCCGGAGGTCGATCGCGTCGTTTCGAAGGGGGAGCGCATTGTCCGAGACCGCGTCCTGGCGGTTGCTGGTCGCCTATTTAGGGCCCCACCGGAAAACCCTGCTGCTGGGCGGGGTGCTCAGCCTCGTCGGCTCGCTGGCCGGATTGGCGATGCCGCTCCTGGCCAAGACGGTCGTCGACGCCTTCGGCGAGCAGCGCTCCCTGCTCGGCCCCGTGCTGGGGCTGACCGCCGCCGTGCTGGTGGGAGCCGGCCTCGGCGCGCTGGGCAGCTACGTGCTGGAGCGGATGGGGGAGAGCATCGTCTTCTCCGCCCGCCGCGGCCTGGTCGACCGGATGCTGCGGCTGCGCGCCTCCGAGGTCGACCGGCTCAAACCCGGTGACCTGATGTCCCGGGTGACCTCAGACACCACGCTGTTGCGCGCGGTGTTCGCCAACAGCGTGGTCGAGACGGTCAGCTCGCTCTTCATGCTCGTCGGAGCCGTGGTCATGATGGCGATCATGGACTGGGCGCTGCTGCTCATCACGCTGGGAGTGCTGGTCCTGGTCGGCGGGCTCGTCGGTCTGGTCCTGCCCCGTATCCAGCGGGCCTCGACGCAGGCCCAGATCGCGGTCGGCGAGATGGGCGCGGTCCTGGACCGGGTGCTCCAGGCGTTCCGTACCGTCAAGGCCAGCGGTGCCGAGGAGCGGGAGATCGCCGCGGTGACCGAGGCGGCCCGCGAGGCGCGTGACCGGGGCATCGCCGTCGCCTGGCTGACCTCGATCGCCGGTATCTCGGCGTGGGTCTCCGCGCAGCTGGCCTTCGTGGCCGTGCTCGGCGTGGGCGGCGCGCGCGTCTCCTCGGGCACGCTGGAGGTCTCCTCGCTGATCGCCTTTCTGCTCTACCTGTTCTACCTGGTCGCCCCCATCGGCCAGCTGGTCCAGGGCTTCACGCAGTTGCAGAACGGCCTGGCCGCGGTGCGGCGGATCCGCGAGATCGAGGAGCTTCCCGCCGAGCAGACGGGCGGCAAGGTCTACGAGGTCGGGAGCACTCCGGCCTGGGTCTCCTTCGAGAACGTCGTCTTCCGCTACGGCGACGACAGGCCGATCATCCACGACGACGTCTCCTTCGAGGTGCCCGCGGGCGGGCTGACCGCCCTGGTGGGGCCGTCGGGCGCGGGCAAGTCCACTGTCTTCGCCCTGCTGGAGCGGTTCTACGAGCAACAGTCGGGGACGATCAGGATCGACGGCCGGGACATCGGGGACTGGCCGCTGGCCGAGCTGCGCGCCTGCCTCGGCTACGTCGAGCAGGACGCGCCGGTGCTGGACGGCACGCTCAGGGAGAACCTCGTCTTCGCCGCGCCGGGCGTGGAGGAGGCCGACATCAGGCGGGTGCTCGCCCGCACCCGCCTGGAGGACCTGGTCTCCAGGCTCCCCGAGGGGCTGGACACCAGGGTCGGTCATCGGGGGATCCTGCTCTCCGGCGGTGAGCGCCAGCGGGTCGCCATCGCCCGTGCCCTGCTGCGCAGCCCCCGGCTCCTGCTGCTCGACGAGGCCACCTCCCAGCTCGACGCGGTCAACGAGCTGCGGCTCCGCGAGGTGATCGCGGAGGTGGCGGCGGAGACGACGGTGCTGGTGATCGCACACCGTCTCTCCACGGTGACCGGTGCCGACCGGATCGTGGTGATGGAGGCGGGCCGGGTGCGGGCCGTGGGCACCCACGACGAGCTGCTCGGTGACGACGCCCTCTACCGCGAGCTGGCCGCCACCCAACTCCTGCTGCCCGGCTAGTCCCGCCGCTCGGCGGCTGTCCGGCATGGTGAAGGCAGCGCGGTGGTTCTGGCGTGGTTGTGTAAATTCATATCGTTCACAAAGGAATAATTCGGACACCGGGCCGATGGCCTGATTCGCCATCCGGCGAACCGGGCATCCCCGCCTGTGCGAAGCCTCTCCTTCGCACCGGGGGTGCCCATCGGGCGCGCGCCGCATTCGATCTCCCGATCCCGTCCGTGCGGGACGAAGATCGGGGCGCGACGATCGTTACGGCCACCACCGGGGGGGTGTCGCGGGTGTGCCGCCCGCGACACCCCCTGCCGTGACACCCCTTCCCGGGTTGACCTGTAGCCTCCAGGTGACAAATATGAATGTATTCATTCATTCTTGATGGGGAGGTCCGGGCATGACCGGCAGCCGGGTTGTGCGCGCGCCGCGCGGTACCACGCTCACCGCCAAGGGATGGCCGCAGGAAGCGGCGCTTCGTATGATCCAGAACAATCTGGATCCCGAGGTGGCCGAGCATCCGGAACAGCTCGTCGTCTACGGCGGCTCGGGCAAGGCCGCCCGCGACTGGCGCTCCTTCGACGCGATCACCCGCACCCTGACCAACTTGGCGGGTGACGAGACGCTGCTGGTGCAGTCCGGCCGTCCCGTCGGCGTGTTCCGCACCCACGAGTGGGCCCCGCGGGTGCTCATCGCCAACTCCAACCTGGTGCCCGACTGGGCCGACTGGGAGGAGTTCCGGCGCCTGGAGGCCGCCGGACTGACCATGTACGGGCAGATGACGGCGGGCTCCTGGATCTACATCGGCACCCAGGGCATCCTGCAGGGCACCTACGAGACCTTCGGCGCCGTGGCCGCCAAGCGGTTCGGCGGGAGCCTCGCGGGGACGATCACGCTGACCGCCGGGCTCGGCGGCATGGGCGGCGCGCAGCCGCTGGCCGTGACCATGAACGGCGGCGTGGTGATCTGCGTCGACTGCGACCCCAGGTCGATCGACCGGCGGATCGAGCACCGCTACCTGGACGTCCGCGCCGCCGACCTCGACGAGGCGCTGCGCCTGGCGTACGAGGCCCGCGACCAGCGCAGGCCGTTGAGCATCGGGGTCGAGGGCAACGCGGCCGAGATCGTGCCCGAACTGCTCCGCAGGGGCGCCGAGATCGATGTCGTCACCGACCAGACCTCCGCCCACGACCCGCTGATGTACCTGCCGATCGGCGTGGCCTTCGAGGACATGGCCGACGAACGGGAGAAGGACCCGGCGGGCTTCACCCGCAGGGCCCGCGAGGCCATGGCCAAGCACGTGGAGGCCATGGTCGGCTTCCAGGACGCCGGAGCCGAGGTCTTCGACTATGGCAACTCGATCCGGGGCGAGGCCCGGCTGGCGGGTTACGGCCGCGCGTTCGACTTCCCCGGTTTCGTGCCCGCCTACATCCGGCCGCTGTTCTGCGAGGGCAAGGGCCCGTTCCGCTGGGCCGCGCTCTCCGGCTCCCCCTCCGACATCGCCAAGACCGACCGCGCGATCCTGGAGCTCTTCCCTGACAACGAGCCGCTCGCCAGGTGGATCCGGCTGGCCGGGGAGAAGGTCCACTTCCAGGGCCTGCCCGCCCGTATCTGCTGGCTCGGATACGGGGAGCGCCACCTGGCCGGGGAGCGGTTCAACGACATGGTGGCCTCGGGGGAGATCGAGGCTCCGCTGGTGATCGGCCGCGACCACCTCGACTGCGGCAGCGTGGCGAGCCCGTACCGGGAGACCGAGGGCATGGCCGACGGCTCCGACGCGATCGCCGACTGGCCGCTGCTGAACGCCATGCTCAACGTCGCCTCCGGTGCCGCGTGGGTCTCCATCCACCACGGCGGCGGTGTCGGCATCGGCCGCTCCATCCACGCCGGCCAGGTCACCGTCGCCGACGGCACCAGGCTCGGTGCCGAGAAGCTCAACCGGGTGCTCACCAACGACCCGGGCATGGGGGTCATCCGTCACGCCGACGCCGGCTACGACGAGGCCGTCGCCGTGGCCGAGGAGCGAGACGTCCGCATCCCGATGCGCGAATCCTGACCGGAGGCGCGGGTCCCGGCCGGACGCTCGGGCTCCGGCCGGGGCGCGCCGGCCCAGATCGGGAGATACCCGCACCGATCCGCCCACCGTGTCCCGATCCCGGGGGTGAATCCTGCCGGCGCCGCTCACCCCCGCCCCGCCCGGGTGTATGAACTACAACGGGGCGGGGTGGGGAGGGGAATGCTCGTGGAGTGTCGAGCGGTTGGAGAGGGCGTGGGGGACGGACTCGATCAGCTTCTGGAGGGGCGGCGGCTGTCGCCGGTGCAGCGGCGGATCGCGCGCTACCTGGGCGACCACCTGTCCGAGGCCATCTTCCTGTCCAGCGTGGAGCTGGCCGAGCGGGCGGGGGTCAGCCAGCCGTCGGTGACGAGGTTCGCGATGGTGCTCGGTTTCACGGGATATCCCGAGCTCAGACAGGCGCTGCGGCCCCTCGTCGTGGGCGGGCGGAGGCCGTCGCGGGCCAACGACCTGCAGGCGGCGATAGATGTGGAGATCGACAACCTGCGGAGCGTACGCGACGCGCTGGGCGACCCTTCCGACATCTCGGAGCTGGGTGCCAAGCTGGCGGGATGCGAGCCTCTGCCGGTGGTGGGCCTGCGGGTGTCGAGCGGGCTGGCCACCACGTTCGCCTACTTCGCGCGCCGGATCCACCCTGACGTCCGCCTGCTGACCCACGGCGGTTCCGAGCTGGCCGACGGCCTGTACGCGGCGCGCCGCGCGGGGGCGAGCTGGCTGGTCGCGGTGATCCTGCCCCGCTACCCGGCCGAGGCCCTGCAGGCGCTGCGTGGCGCCCGGGACCTGGGCCTGCGTACGGCGGTGATCACCGACCGGCGGGACGTGCCCTTCGAGGCCGACGCGGTCCTGGCCGCCCCCGTCGGCGAACGGCTGGTCTTCGACTCGCACGCGGCGCCACTGGCCCTGGCCATGGTGCTGGTGGAGGCCATGGCGGACGCGGCGCCGCTGCGCACGCAGGCCCGGCTGGAGGAGTACGAACGGATGACCGACCAGGCGGGGGTCTTCACCGAACGGTTCGGCTGACATCCGCGCCCGGGCGAGAGCGGGAGCATCCGGCCGCCGGTTCCGCCGAGGCCGGTGAAAAGCCGCGGAGCTAACCGGCGATCCGGTTCATCGAGCCGACCGACCAGCGCAGGCTGATCGCGGACAGGGCCAGGATGAGACCGAAGGCCAGCGGGATGGAGCCGTCGGAGAAGTCGCCGTCGAACAGCGCCCGGCCGGCCTCGACCGCGTGGTAGAGCGGGTTGAACTGCGCGACGGCCTGCATCCAGCCGGGGGCCAGCGACATCGGCAGCATGATGCCGGTGAGCAGGATCAGCGGCACCGCGAAGAACTGCATGATCTGCGACATGCCGTTCTCGTCGCGCAGCGCGAGGGCCGTGCCGTAGGAGAGCCCCGAGGCCAGCAGGCCGGTGGCCGCCATGAGCAGCAGCATCACCGCCAGCCCGGGGAGGCTGGCCCGCATGCCCATCAGCGTGGCCAGCGCGATCACCAGCAGGGCCTGGACGACCAGCACGATCATGTCGCGCAGGGTGCGCCCCAGCACGATCGCGGGGCGCCATGCCTGGCTGACCGCAAGCCTTTCCAGGTAGCCGTTGCGGATCTCGCCGATCATGCCGAAGCCCACGAAGAGCGAGCCGAACAGGGCGACCATCATCATCACGCCCGGTGTGAACATCCGCAGCGTGTCGCCCGTGCCACCGCCGACGCCGGTGTTGGCCACCAGCGGCGCGAAGAGCAGCAGGTACAGGATTGGCTGCAGCAGGCCGAACAGCGGCCAGACGGGGTTGCGCAGCGTCTGCCCGAGCTCCTGGCCCAGGAACAGCATGGTGTGTCGGAACACGGGGGGTCCTTGTCGGTTCGAAGGGGCGTCGGTCAGGCCGCGTCGCGCAGGGAGCGGCCGGTGTGGCGCAGGAAGACGTCGTCGAGCGTGGCGCGGTCAAGGGAGATCGACCGGATCGGCAGCCCGCCGCCCTCAAGGGTGCGGAGCAGGTGGGGCAGGTTGTGCTCGCCGTCGTCGAGGTAGGCGCGCAGCACGCTTTCCTCCTCGTGGACCTCCTTGATGTAGGGCTCGGAGGTGAGGAGCCTTCGTGCCTCGAAGGCCCGGTCCAGGCGGAGCGTGACGACGTCTCCTGCGATCTCCTTCTTGAGGTCGGCCGGAGTGCCCTCGGCGACGACCCTGCCGTGGTCGATGATGGCCAGCCGGTCGCAGAGGGCGTCGGCCTCCTCCAGGTAGTGGGTGGTCAGCAGCACGCTGGTGCCCCGCTCGCGTAGGGCGCGGACCTCCTCCCACAGGCGGGCGCGGTTCTGCGGGTCCAGACCGGTGGTGGGTTCGTCGAGGAAGAGCAGCCGCGGGCGGTTGACCAGGCCGACGGCCAGGGCCACGCGCCGCTTCTGGCCGCCGGACAGCGTTCTGACGGGCCGGTCGGCGACCTCGGTCAGATCGAGGGCGGTGAGCAGTTCCTCGCTCCGTGCCCCGGCGTCGGCGCGGGACATGCCGCCGATCCGGGCGGCCAGGATCAGCTCGCCGCGGCCGAGGGCGTTCTCGTTCACGCCGCCCGCCTGGCCGACGTAGCCGATCTTCTCCCGTACCCTGGCCGCCTCGGCGGTCACGTCGTGGCCGGCCACCCGGGCGCTGCCCGAGGTGGGGGCGACGAGAGTGGTGAGCATCCTGACGGTGGTGGTCTTGCCCGCGCCGTTCGGGCCGAGCACGGCGAAGATCTCGCCCTCGGCGACGGACAGATCGACCCCTCTCACCGCCTCGACCTGTTCGGCCCTGCCGCGCCCTCGCCGGGCGGTGAAGGTCTTGCGCAGGTCGTGCGCTTCGATGATCATTTTTCTCCGTTTCGGGGGTGCCGGTAAGGCTCAACGGGGCTTGCGGAGAGCGGGTCCCTCCGTGAGAGGGCTCGGCGTGAGGGGGCGGATCAGGGCAGGTCGCCGTCCTTGACCTTCGCGACCGACTCTTCGATCCAGTCGAGTTGCGCCTGGAACTGGTGGATGTTGAGCCGGAGGCACTCGTCGATGTGCCGGGGGGCTCCGTAGCCCTGCTTGCCGCCCAGGGCCCGCCGCATCATCGAGATGGACGCCCGCAACTGCTCGGCCCTCGTCTCCATGGCACTGACCAGATCGGCCGGGGAGAGCCGGTCCATGAAGGTGAGCGCGACCTGGAAGGGGTCGACGATCGGCTTCACGAACCACCAGCTGTTCATCAGTTGCTGCTGGAAGTCGGCCCGTCCGGTCTCGGTGATGCCGTAGACCGTCTTGCCTCCCCTGCCCTGCTCGATGATCTCCAGCAGCCCCTCCTCCGCCATCTTGGCCAGGCCGTGGTAGATCGAGCCGTAGGCCACGTTGGCCCAGTTGTCGGCGCCCCACAGTTCGAGGCGGCGCCGTACCTCATAGCCGTGCAATGGATTGTCGAGCAACACGCCGAGCAGTAGAACACGAGTGGAGGACATATACAAATTTTTATTAAAATTTGTATATGCTGTCAAACATGCGAGAGATCAGGCGTGACGACGACGGCGCCCTCATGGGTTTCATCCGCTCCGATGGCGAGGACTGGGAGCCACTGACCGTGTTCGGTTACCCGCTCGGGGCGTCGCGCTCGGAGGAGGAGGCGCTGGAGGAGGTGCACCGGTCCGGGCTGGAGGTGCTGATGAGGCCCTGGCGGTTCCTGGAGGACGGTGAGTGGTACCGCTGCGTGATCGTGGAGGCCGCGGCCGACGCGGTCACGGTCCGCCCGAACGACTTCCGCTACCCGCGCGAGAACACCGTCGCCGTGACGCTGGAGCGCCCCCGGCCGGAGGTCTTCCAGCCCGAGTAAGGTGATCGACATGCCTGTACGTCCGACCGCACTGGTCACCGGTGCCTCGCGAGGGGTCGGCGCCGCGATCGCCCGCGCCCTGGCCCCCACCCATGACCTGCTGCTCGGCGGCCGCGACCCCGAGGCGCTGGCCGAGATGGCCTCCGCCCTGCCCGGCGCGCGGCCCTGGCCGGTGGAGCTCACCACCGTCACGGAGGCCGACGTCGCCGCCATCGACCGGCTCGACGTGCTGGTGCACAGCGCGGGCGTGCTGCACCTGGGGCGGGTGGAGGAGACCCCGGCCGAGGTGTGGCGGCACACCATGGAGGTCAACGTGATCGCGGTGGTCGAGCTGACCCGGCTGCTGCTGCCCGCTCTGCGCGCGGGGCGCGGTCACGTGGTGCTGATCAACTCCGGCTCCGGACAGCGGGCCAGCGCTGGTTGGGGCTCCTACTCGGCGAGCAAGTTCGCGCTGCGCGCCTTCGCCGACGCGCTCCGCCTGGAGGAGCCGGAGCTTCGAGTGACGACGATCTACCCCGGACGGGTCGACACCGACATGCAGCGTGAGGTACGGGTCCGAGAGGGCGGTCCCTACCAGCCGGAGAGGTACCTGAACGCGGACTCGGTGGCCAGGGTGGTGCAGGCGGCCCTGACCGCGTCACCCGACGCCCACGTCACCGAGATCACCGTTCGTCCCGCCGCAGGCCCCCTGAACTGAGGGGGCCGTACGGCTTCTCGCCCGGCGAGGCGGAGCGGCTCCGCGGGACAGGGAATCGGGTGAAGGTGCGGCGGACTCGCCAATGAATGGGATCATTCACATAATGGGAGGGTGTTCGACGAGATGTGGGGTGCCATCGAGCACCTCGGACGTGATGGCCGGACCCGGGGCTACCTGCGAGACGCGTGGTCGCCGGCGGATCTGGAGCTTCGGCGCTGGTTCGGACAGGAGGCGGCCAGGCGCGGCCTCGACCTGAGGGAGGACCGTAACGGCAATCTGTGGGCCTGGTGGGGTGACCCGTCGGTGCGGCCGGGCGTGGTCACCGGCAGCCACCTCGACTCGGTACGGCAGGGCGGCGCCTTCGACGGCCCCCTGGGAGTCGTGTCGGCCTTCGCCGCCCTCGACCTGCTGCGGGCCAGGGACTTCCGGCCCGCGCGCCCCCTGGGGATCGCCTGCTTCAGCGACGAGGAGGGCGCCAGGTTCGGCGTCCCGTGCGTCGGCTCCCGCCTGCTGACCGGAATCCTGGACCCGGACAGGGCGCGCGCCCTGACCGACGACGAGGGCGACTCGCTGGCCGAGGTACTGCGCGGGGCCGGACGCGACCCGGGCGCCCTGGGCCGGGACGAGGAGACCCTGCGGCATGTCGGGGTCTTCGTCGAGCTCCATGTCGAGCAGGGCAAGGACCTGGTCCACCGGGACGCGCCGGTCGGCGTCGCCTCGGCCATCTGGCCGCACGGCCGCTGGCGGTTCGACTTCCACGGCCAGGCCAACCACGCCGGCACCACCAGGCTGGCCGACCGCGACGACCCGATGCTGCCCTTCGCCCGTACCGTGCTCCACGCCCGCCAGGCCGCCGAGCGCGGCGGTGTGGTCGCCACCTTCGGCAGGATGCGCGTGTCGCCCAACAACGCCAACGCCATCCCCGGACTGGTCAGCGCCTGGCTGGATGCCAGGGGCGGGGACGAGGACGCGGTCAGGGCGCTGGTCGCCGAGCTGACCGAGTTCTCCGGTGCCGAGGTCACCGTCGAGTCGTGGACCCCGGTCGTCGACTTCGACGCGGTCCTGCGCGAGCGGGTCGCCGCCGCCGCCGGGGGCGCCCCCGTCCTGCCGACCGGGGCCGGACACGACGCGGGCATTCTCGCGTCCGCGGGCGTGCCCAGCGCGATGGTGTTCGTCCGCAATCCGACGGGCATCTCTCACTCTCCGGACGAACACGCGGAGACGGCCGACTGCCACGCGGGGGTCACCGTTCTCGCCGCGGCCTTGGAGGACCTGTGCGCGAGCTGAACTACTGGTGCGAGCTGGCCTGGCTGCCACCGGGTGAGGCCGTCGCGGGAGTGCTCGTCAGGGTCCACGACACGGTGATCTCCGAGATCGTCACCGGTGTGGCGACCCCGCCCGGCGGAGCCGTCCGGCTGGCCGGGCTGACCATCCCCGGCTTGGCCAACGCGCACTCCCACGCCTTCCACCGCGCCCTGCGCGGGGTGACGCAACGGGAGAAGGGCAGTTTCTGGACCTGGCGCGAGCAGATGTACGAGGTGGCGGAGACCCTCGACCCCGACTCCTATCTCAGACTCGCCAGGGCCGCGTTCGCCGAGATGGCGCTGGCCGGCATCACCTGTGTCGGGGAGTTCCACTACCTGCACCACGGTCCGGGCGGCAGGCGCTACGACGACCCGAACACCATGGGCCACGTGCTCGTCCAGGCGGCGCGCGAGGCGGGGCTGCGCATCGCGCTGCTGGACGCCTGTTACCTGACCGGTGGCGTCGGCACCCCGCTGAGCGGTGTCCAGCTGCGGTTCGGTGACGGCGACGCCGACGGGTGGGCGGCACGGGCGGAGGCGCTCACGACCCACTACCGGGGCGATCCGGACGTGGAGATCGGTGTGGCCGTGCACTCGGTCCGTGCGGTCAGGCCCGAGCAGATCCCCGTGGTCGCCGAGTTCTCCCGCCACCACGCGGTCCCGCTCCACGCCCATGTCTCCGAGCAACGGGCGGAGAACACCGCCTGCGTGGAGGCGTACTCCGCGAGCCCGGTCCAGCTGCTGGAGGCGCACGGCGCGCTCGGCCCCCGCTCGACCGCCGTGCACGCCACACACCTGTCGGACGTGGACGTCGCGCTGCTCGGCGGCTCCGGCACGCGCGTGTGCATGTGCCCCACGACCGAGCGCGACCTCGCCGACGGCATCGGGCCGGCCAGGGCGCTGTTCGACGCGGGGTCGCCCATCACGCTCGGCTCGGACAGTCACGCGGTCGTCGACCTGTTCGAGGAGGCCCGCGCGGTCGAACTGGACGAGCGGCTGGCCACCGAGCGGCGCGGCCACTGGTCGGCCGCCGAGCTCCTGCACGCCGCCACGGCGGCGGGACACGACTCGCTCGGCTTCGCCTGCGCGGGCATGCTCGTCCCCGGCGCGTGGGCCGACCTGGTGTCGGTGCGCTTGGACTCGGTCCGTACAGCGGGCGCCTCCCCGGCGCACCTGGCCGAGACCGTCGTGTTCGCCGCCACGGCCGCCGACGTGCACTCCGTGGTGTCGGGGGGCCGCCACGTGGTCACCGAGGGCAGGCACGTACTCGGCGACGTGGGCGGCATGCTCACCCAGGCGATCATCGAGGCACGAGCGGGGAGGTCGGTATGACGAGCGAGGACCGGCAGGTGAGGAGCACCCTCTTCGATCGCATCGGACTGCTCTACACGGGCGATCCGGCGCGGGAGGAGATCGAGGACGCGGCACTGGTGGTGCAGGACGGCGAGGTGGTGTGGGCGGGGCCCGCCGGTGCGGCTCCCTGCGCCGACGAGCGGGTGGACGTGGACGGGCGCTGCGTGATCCCTGGGTTCGTCGACAGCCACGCCCACCTCGTCTTCGCGGGCGACCGCACGGCCGAGTTCGCCGCCCGCATGGCGGGCCTGCCCTACACGGCCGGTGGCATCCGCACCACGGTGTCGGCCACCCGCGCCGCCTCCGACGCCGAACTCGTGACGCTCACCGCCGCCCTGGTCTCGGAGATGCTCGCCCAGGGGACGACCACGGTGGAGATCAAGAGTGGTTACGGCCTCACGGTCGAGGACGAGCGCAGGTCCCTGGAGATCGCGCGGGGGTTCACCGAGGAGACCACCTACCTGGGCGCGCACGTGGTGCCCCCCGACGCCTCCTCGGCCGACGAGTACGTCCGCACGGTCACCGGGGAGATGCTGGAGGCCTGCGCGCCGCACGCCCGGTGGGTCGACGTGTTCTGCGAGCGCGGCGCCTTCGACGCCGACCAGAGCAGGGAGATCCTCCTCGCCGGGATGAAGGCGGGACTGCTGCCGAGGATCCACGCCAACCAACTGGGCGCGGGCCCCGGGGCGCGGATCGCCGCCGAGGTGGGTGCGGCCTCCGCCGACCACTGCACCCATCTGAGTGACGACGACGTCTCGGCGCTGTCGTCGGCGGGAGTGGTGGCCACCCTGCTGCCCGGCGCGGAGTTCTCCACCCGCTCGCCCTACCCGGACGCCCGCCGCCTGCTGGACGCCGGGGTGACGGTCGCGCTGGCCACCGACTGCAACCCGGGCTCCTCCTTCACCTCCTCGATGCCCTTCTGCGTGGCGTTGGCGGTCCGCGAGATGCGGATGACGCCGCTGGAGGCGATCAGGGCGGCCACCTACGGCGGGGCCAGGGCGTTGCGCCGCGGGGACGTCGGCACGCTGCGCGTGGGAACCAGGGGGAATCTGGTGATCCTGGACGCCCCGACGTACGTCCATCTCGCCTACCGGCCGGGGGTGCCGCTGGTGACACAGGTGTGGAAGGAGGGACGCCGTCTGGTTTAGCCCTCTTTGCCGGGGGCAGCCGTGGGCCTTGTCGCGGCGTCGGGAGGCATCCTCCCTGAGGAGGAGTTCAGAACCATTCTCCAGGCGTACTTCTTGAGGGAATCTTTGCTCTGATCCAGCCGTTGAAAAGTCAAGCGACGTGTCCGCGCGCATGGGGCGTTGAGCGAGCGGGTGGACACGTCATAAGCAGCCGGAGCGAGGTGCCATCGAATGGCAAGGCCGACGGGGAATCGGACGCAGGATCAGCATGTCTCTGACAGGGACCTGCTCGGAACCTACCTGGCAGAGATTGGCAGGGTGCCCCTGCTCACCGCGGAGGAAGAGGTGGAACTCGCCAAGCGGATCGAGGCGGGTCTCTTCGCTGAGCAGTTGCTGGACGGCGGGTTGACGGAGCCGCGGATCGCGGACGCCGCCGATGAGGAGCTTGAGCGTTTGGCTGTTTCCGGACGAAGGGCCAAGGATGAATTCATCCAGGCCAATCTACGTCTTGTGGTGGCCGTCGCGCGCAAATATTCAGGGCGGGGAATGCCGCTGATCGATCTGGTCCAGGAGGGAAACCTGGGATTGGTTCGCGCGGTTGAGAAGTTCGACTACCGGCGCGGTTACAAGTTCTCGACTTATGCCACCTGGTGGATCCGGCAGTCCGTGGGGCGCGCCATCCACGAGCAGGCCCGGCCGGTCCGCCTGCCCACCCACGCGGGTGAGCAGATGACCAGGCTGATGCGGGTCCGCCGGGACATGCTGGCCGAGTTCGACGCCGAGCCGACCGACGCCGACCTGGCGGCGGTGCTCGAACTGCCCATCGAGCGGGTCCGCGAGCTCCGCCGCTGGGCCTCCGACCCCGTCTCCCTGCAGCTGGGCGTGGGCGACGAGGACGAGACCGAACTCGGCGACATGATCGCCGACGACACGTGGGCCGATCCCGAGCAGCAGGCGATGGACGTCCTTGAGCGCGAGCGTCTGGAGGAGTGGCTGACGGGGCTGGAGGGGCAGACCCGCGAGATGCTCCGCTGGCGCTACGGCCTGATGGACGGCCGCGAGCACACGCTGACCGAGGTCGGCGAGCGCTACGGCATCGGCAGGGACCGCGCCCGCCGCATCGAGCGCGACGCCCTGGCCCGGCTGCGGAAGATGGCCACGGCGGCCTGAGCCGTCTGCGATCCGGCACGCTCCCTGTGGGGCGTGCCGGATCGTTTTTCTGGGTGTGCTTTGGTTCTGTGCCCGTTGCGGGTGCTTTGGTTCTGTGCCTGCTGCGGGTGCTTTGGTTCTGTGCCTGCTGCGGGTGCTTTGGTTCTGTGCCCGCTGCGGTGCTTTGGCGCTGTGTCCGCTGCGGTGGGCGGGCGTTCCGGGCGGCCGTCTCAGTTGCCGTCCCGTGGTTCAGGCCTCTGGCCTGCTCGGGCGCTGTGGTTCCTGGCTTCTTCCAAGCCGCCCGGAACGCCCGCCCACCTCCGCTGCACGCCGTCTCGCCGTACGGCGTGCGGGCCGTAGCGGGTTTCTTTCCGGCCGTCCGGTGTCCTGTGCGTGGCTGAAGCGATCTCTGCGGGGCCGTTCGGGCGAGGCGCCGTAGCTGAAGCGCCACTGCGGGAAGGAGCGCGGGGCCGGGCCGAGACAGGGACAGGGCTGGGCCGAAGGCGCGTGGTGTTGACGACGCGCGAACCGTGACCCCCTGACGACGGGCGAATGCTGACCCCCTTCAGTCACTCTGGAGGGTGATCAAGGTGGAAGACTGGGC
>NZ_JBEOWJ010000025.1:0-162616 GCF_040295965.1 Streptosporangium sp. NPDC002544
AACTACGCGGCGGCCAACGTGTTCTTGGACGCGCTGGCGGCCTATCGGCGGTCGCGAGGGTTGGTGGCGACGTCGCTGGCGTACGGGTTGTGGGATGTGGCCACCGGGATGAGTGCCGGGTTGTCCGATGCCGATCGGGACCGGCTGGCCCGGCTGGGGCTGCCGGCACTGCCCGCCGCCGAGGGGTTGCGGCTGTTCGATGTGAGCGTGCGGGCGGATGCGGCGATGACGGTGCCGCTGCGGGTGGATGTGGAGGTGTTGCGGGGCCGTGGCGGTGAGGTGCCGGCGTTGCTGCGAGGGCTGGCACCGGCGAGGCGGGTGGCTCGTGCGGTCGCCGGTGGCGGCGAAGACGCGGGTGAACGCCGGCGCCTGCACAGCAAGGACGCCTTGGCTGAGTTGGTACACCACCAGATCGCGGCTGTCCTCGGCCACGCGGACGGTGTGAACATCGGTGGTGACCGCGCCTTCAAGGACCTGGGCTTCGACTCGCTCACTACTGTGGAGCTGCGCAACGGCCTGGCGAAACACATCGGGCTGCCGCTACCCGCGACCGTGGTGTTCGACCATCCGACGGCTGATGAGCTGATCAACCATCTCTGGTCGCGGATCCACGGTGCCGCTCCGGACATCAGCCGGCCTCAGGCGAGAGCCGACCACGACGACCCGGTCGCCATTGTCGGTATGGCGTGCCGTTTTCCAGGTGGGATCGACACTCCTGAGCAACTGTGGCAGTTGCTGGCCGATGGGGGTGAGGTGCTCTCCTCTTTCCCTGAGGACCGCGGCTGGGATCTGACGACCTTGGTGAGCCGCAGTGCCACTACATCCGGCGGGTTCCTCGCCGGAGTCGCTGACTTCGATCCGGGGTTCTTCAGGATTAACCACCGTGAGGCCCTGGCGATGGACCCCCAGCAGCGACTGCTGTTGGAGACTTCGTGGGAGGCACTGGAACAAGCCGGCATCGTGCCCGCGACCCTGCGCGGTAGTGACGTGGGCGTGTTCATTGGCACCAACGGCCAGGACTACCCGACGCTGCTGGCCCAGTCTGAAGGTGACTTCGGTGGCTACGCCGGCATTGGCAGCGCGGCGAGCGTGGCGTCTGGACGGCTTGCTTACACGTATGGCTTCACCGGTCCGGCGCTCACAGTGGACACCGCGTGCTCCTCGGCACTGGTCGCCCTGCATCTGGCCGCTCGGTCACTCCGGTCCGGGGAGTGTTCGCTCGCCCTGGTCAGCGGCGTCACAGTGATGACGACGCCAGAATTGTTCGTCGAGTTGACCCGGCAAGGAGTGCTGTCCGGCGACGGGCGTTGCAAGGCTTTCGCTGACGCGGCCGACGGGACAGGGTGGGCTGAAGGCGTGGGCATGCTTGTGGTCGAGCGGCTGTCGGACGCACGGGCGAAGGGCCATGAGGTGTTGGCAGTGCTCCGGGGCAGTGCCATCAACCAGGATGGCGCCTCGAACGGGCTCACCGCACCGAACGGCGTCGCGCAGCAACGTGTCATTCGCCAGGCGTTGGCCTCCAGCGGCCTGTCCGTGTCCGATGTGGACGTTGTAGAGGCACACGGCACCGGAACCAGGCTGGGAGACCCGATTGAGGCCGACGCCTTGCTGTCGACCTACGGTCAGGATCGGGACCGGCCGTTGTGGCTCGGTTCGGTGAAGTCGAACCTGGGGCACACCCAAGCGGCCGCGGGTGTGGCAGGCATAGTGAAGCTGATCCTCGCCATGCGGCACGGGATTCTTCCGCGGACGCTACATGTGGACGAGCCTTCGTCTCGGGTGGACTGGTCGGCCGGTTCGGTCAGGCTGGCGACCGATGCGGTGCCGTGGGCGACCAACGGGCGTCCACGACGCGGTGCGGTGTCCGCCTTCGGAATCAGCGGGACCAACGCACACGTCATTCTTGAAGAAGGCGAACAGTCCGGGAATCCGTCCAGCCGAGGGAAGCTGCCCTGGTTGCTGTCCGGCCGCACCGCCGATGCCCTTGGCGCACAGGCGGAACGCCTCCTGGCGGCCGACCCTGACTCGCGTGTGGCTCGACCGCTTGCGGTGTCTCGCACGCACTTCGAGTACCGTGCGGCGGTGCTGGACGGCAACCTTGACGCCCTCGCCGCTCTCGCGAGAGGCGAAGACCATGAGTTGGTTGTCCGCGGTGTGGTTGAGAAGCCGGTGGTACCGACGATCGTGTTCGCCGGCGCGACCGCGTGTACGGCGATGGGCCGTGAGCCGGCTCAGTTCCCGGTGTTCGCGGCAGCGCTGGCCGAGATCGGCAGCCGGTTCGGGGAGGAAAGTGGTTTCGCGTTCGAGGTGGCGTTGTTCAGGTTGCTGGAGTCCTGGGGGGTGAGGGCGGAAGTCCGCGGCCATTCGGGTGGCGAGGTCGCCGCCGCGTATGTGGCCGGGGCGTTGTCGCTGGATGACGCCTACGAACTGGTCATCGCCAAGGCCCAGGACCCTCGTGTCGCCGAATACCGGGTCCGGCCGTTCGGACAGGACGACGTCGTTGTCGAACCGGGGACCTGCGGTTCACTGTCCGGCTTGGTCAACGCGCTGGCAGGACTCCATGTGCGCGGCGTCGCGGTGGACTGGGCAGCCGTGATTCCGGGCGGGCGGTGCGCCGTGCCCACATATGCCTTCCAACGGCAGCGGTTCTGGCCGCGGGTGGTCCACCACACCATGCCCCCCAGCCCCATCGAAGCCGATGCCCAGACCGAGCCGCTGTCGGCGTTGGATCTCGTCCGGACCGAGGTGGCCAGGGCCCTGGGCCTGCCTGGTATGCAAGCGGTGGCGCCGGACAGTGAGTTCACCCGCCTCGGCCTGGACTCGTTGACCTTGATTGACCTGCGTGCCAGGCTGCGCGCCCGCACCGGCAAGAAGATCGAAGCGAGCGCGGTGTTCCGGCACCCGACCTCTGCGGCTCTCGCCCGCTATCTGGACGAGCTCGACCAGGGGCCGCAGGCCGAGCCGGGTGTGGAGGACGCGGCGCCGGTGCCGGGCGTGATGCCGTGCGTGATCTCGGGCAGGTCGGGTGAGGCGTTGCGGGCGTGGGCGGGCCGTCTGGCGGTGTATGTGGAGGAGGGTAACGAGTTGGGGCCGGCCGATGTGGCGTTCTCCCTGGCCACGTCGCGGTCGGCGTTCGAGCATCGGGCGGTGGTGGTCGGCGGGGATCGTGAGGAGTTGCTGGCGGGGTTGGCCGCGGTCGCTTCCGGCGACTCGGCGGCGGGTGTGGTGCGGGGTGTGGCCGACGTGGATGGCCGGATGGTGTGGGTGTTTCCAGGTCAGGGGGCGCAGTGGGTGGGCATGGGTGCGCGGCTGCTGGAGGAGTCGGCGGTGTTCGCCCGCCGGATGGCGGAGTGTGCGGCGGCGTTGGAGCCGTTCGTGGACTGGTCGGGGTGGTCGTTGCTGGATGTGGTGCGGGGTGTGGAGGGTGCTCCGGGGCTGGATCGGGTGGATGTGGTGCAGCCGGTGTCGTTCGCGGTGATGGTGTCGCTGGCGGCGGTGTGGGAGTCGTTGGGGGTTCGTCCGGATGCGGTGGTGGGGCATTCGCAGGGGGAGATCGCGGCGGCGGTGGTGGCCGGTGGTCTGTCGGTGCAGGACGGTGCCCGGGTGGTGGCGTTGCGCAGCCGGTTGATCGGTGAGCGGTTGTCCGGGCATGGGGTGATGCTGTCGGTGATGGCGCCGGTGGAGCAGGTGCGCGCGGCGCTGGCCGAGGATGATCTGCTGGATCGGATCTCGATCGCCGCGGTCAACGGGCCCCGGGTGGTGACGGTGGCCGGTGACGGGGAGGCCATGCGGGTGCTGGAGCGGCGGTTGTCGGCCGAGGGGGTGATGCGCTGGCAGTTGGCCGGTGCGGACTTCGCCGCGCATTCGCCGCAGGTCGAGCGGTTCCGTGACGATCTGCTATCGGATCTGGCGGGGGTGGCGCCGCGTGCGGCGCGGGTGCCGATGCTGTCGACCGCGACCGGGCGGTGGCTGGAGGGCACGGAGCTGGATGCCGGCTACTGGTATGAGAACGTGCGGCGGACGGTGGAGTTCGCGCCGGCCATCGAGCGGTTGCTGGCGGAGCGGTATCGGGCGTTCGTCGAGGTCGGCCCGCATCCGCTGCTGACGTTGGGGATCGAGCAGGCGGTGGACGCGGCGGGGGTCACCGCGGTGGTGGCCGGGACCTTGCGCCGCGACGAGGGTGGCATGGACAGGGTGGTGCTTTCGGCGGCCGAGCTGTTCGTCCGCGGGGTCGCGGTGGACACTGCGCCAAGCGCGTCACAGAGCCCGCCGGACGTCATCGCGCACCTGCACCGGCAGTCGGTCGACGCTGGTTTGCTGGACCAGGCGGACGCATTGCTGCGCGGGGTGGCCGAAGTGCGGGAGAAGTCGGCCGAGCCGCCGGCCCTCCGTCTGACACCGTTGAGGGACAGTGGAACCGGGCGTCAGCTGGTCTGTGTCGCGCCCATCGTTCCCACCACCGGCGAGCATGTCTACCATGGTCTGGCCACCGCTCTTGGCGGCCAGTGGGATGTCAGCGTGGTCACGCCTGGCGGGTTCACCGACGGCGAGCTGTTGCCCAGCTCCCGGACCGTGTTGATCGAGCAACTGGCGGCCGCGGTCGTGGACCGCACCGTGGCGGGTCCGCTTGTCCTGCTTGGAACATCTTCGGGCGGGTTGCTCGCCCACGAGGTCGCCGCCTGGCTTGACGATCGCGGCCTTGCCGTCGACGCGGTTGTCCTGCTGGATACCCACTTGCTCGACTCGAAAGCCACTGAGGTGTTGCGGCCCAGGCTGTGGCCGGCGTTGCATGCCCGGGAATCGGTGGTCGACGGGCTCGACTGGATCCGCTTGTCGGCCACCGCTTGGTATTTGGACCTGTTGTCGTCGTGGCGCCCTCGGCCGACGCGAGTGCCTTCGCTGCTGGTGCGCGCGTCTGCGCCGCTGGGCACCGTACACGACGATGCTTGGCGATCGACGCTGCCCGGGATGACCGACGTCATCGACGGCCCCGGCGACCATCTGTCGATGCTCGAGCAGCACATTGCGGAGACCGGTGGCCGAGTGGCGGACTGGCTCGAACGCATGGTGTTGAACAAAAGGCAGTGAGAGGTAGGTGGACATGTACTACGAGCACCTGAGCGAGTCCGTGTGGATCGCCTATGACGGAACCACTCGCAACGCGACGTACGTGCGGGGTGACATGAGCGGGGGTATGCTCGTCGGCACTCTCGACAGCGCGGACGCCACGAGACAGCTGCTCAGTTACGGTGATGGCGCGGCGAAGGTGGTGGTGCTCACCGACACCGACTCCGGGCAGCACATCCCGGACTACGCCACGACACTCACCTCGGTGGAGACGGCGACGGCACTCGCCAGGTGCCCTCTGCTCGACGCCGTCGAGGTGGAGCGGGGTTCTCCACTCGATGTCTATCTCGGGAGATCCCAGCGCACACACGGAATCGCGGCTCGGCGATTAACACCTGATCAAACCTTCAGCGGTGCGGCCGACCTCAAACTCGGCCACACACTTGTCGAGGTTCAGGACATCGGGCGCGCCTACAGCACCGCTGACACGATCGTGTGGCTTCCTGACGAGGCGGTGCTGATCACAGGTGCCGCTGTCGTCAACGGTGTGCATCCCGCGTCGTGGTCGGGCTCGATCGAGCTGTGGCGTGCGGCTTGCGTCCAGCTCGCGGCGCTACGGCCGACTGTAGTGGTTCCCGGGTACGGGCCGGTCACCGACATCACCGGGATCATCGATCTGCGGGACTATCTCGAGCACCTGCACAGCGAGGCGGAGGTGCGCTACCGCAAGGGAATGCCGGTCGAGGAGGCCGCCGCCGAACTGCCGCTCGGCCGCTGGGACCAGTGGGAGTGCCGGGAGAACCTGGCGATCACCTTGGCCACCGTCTACAAGTCCCTGGGCGACAGCACCGACCGCACGGTCACCGGCGTCCTGACCACCGCCGCCGAGATCGCCGAGGGCATCCGCCGGCGGCCGCGGATCGCACCCGTTGCCCCCGGTGAGCGTGACCAGGAAACACTGGACGCGTTGGGCCTCATCGAAGGGGAGAACTCGATCTTCGAGCTGCACCGTGTGAACATCCCGAACATTCTCACCACCTTTGTACGGCACACCAAGCTGTACAAGGAGAGCGTGCCCCTCGCCCGTGGCGTGATCGACGGCGTCCTACCGCCACGCCACCGCGAATTGGCGATCTTGCGCGGCGCGTGGGCGTGTTCGGCGATCTACCAGTGGAATCACCACTACCTTGTCGCCCTCGGCGTCGGCCTCACCCGAGAGGAGATCGACCTGATTTCCCGGGACATCTCCCTTGGACCATGGACCCGGCACGAGCGGGCGGTGCTGACCGCTGTGGACGAACTGCACACCGAGTCAGTGGTTTCCGACCACACCTGGGAGACCCTGTCGGAAACCTACGGCGAATGTGAACTGATCGAACTCGTCACCCTGATCGGCGAGTACCACAAGGTCTCCTTCGCGCTGAATAGCTGGGGCGTCCCCCTCGAACCGTGGATGGGCCCTTACCGCATCCCCTCCGGCTGGCGCACCGCCCACCAGGCCCGAGCCACTTCCCTGGACGATGCCTCACGTGGTGAGCTTGGCGGGTTTCTTGTAGCAGGTCAGCGCGGTGGAGAGGCCGAGGAAGGCGAGAGGTGGCTGCCCTTGCATTAATACCGGACGGGGAGACGGTGCTAGCCGAACAGCCAGGCAAGGAACCTCTCAATGCCCAGCACACGGGCTCGGCCCCGGCCAGGCAGGTCGGCGTCTTGTCGCGCTCACGCGGTAGCAGCAGCCCGGCCAGATGCTCGCGAAACCCGCGCCGCTGCCCGAACACGGAGAAGCAGGTACTCAGGACGCCCTGGAAGTTGAAGGAATGACTCTGCTGAGTCCCCAGGCGATCAGGCCGGTGATCGCTCCGACGATGACGCCGGTGAAGAGACTGCTGATCGCGGCGAACAGTCGCAGGATGACGGACTGCGTCGCCGGGGTGAGATCGCTCAGGTTCCCGCCGAGTGCGGGCGGGTTGCCGCCGAAGCCGGCGTCCCAGAGCAACTGGTGTCCCGCGGCAAGGAGGACGCCATAGAACAGGCCCACGACGAGCAGGGTGAGGAAGGGGCTGGGCACTCGTTTCCAGAGGGCGACCCCGATCCAGATCATCGGTGGTACGAAGACGAACAGGGCGTTCACGAAGGTGCCCTCGTGGATGACGTCCAGGTCGTGAAGCACGACCCGGGGCGCCGCGAGAAGAGCGAGCCCGACTACCACGATCATGGGCAGCCCGAGAACCGGGCGTCTCGGGGCGGGCGGCCGAGGTGGTGGGGTGTGCTGATGGGTCATGGCTGCACGCTAGGGAGCGCCATGGGCGCGGCACATCCGTATCCGATCTCGATGCCGGTACGTCCAGAGGCGACCCCCGGTGTCGCTTCACGCGGGCCGCGGAGTCGCCGAGGGGCACCCTAGGGTGGATCCATGGTCGACGAGCGGGCACGAAGGAGACTCCCATCCTGGGCCGTCGACGCCCTGATCGGTGCGGGCGTCAGCCTCACCGTGTCGGTCGTGATCTCCGCCGACCAGGGAGGACGGCACGGTCCGGACGCGATCGCGTACCTGTGGGCGGTAGGTCTTGGCGCGCTGATGCCGGCCCGCCGGCGTTACCCGGTGATCGTGCTCGCCGTCAGCGCGCTGGGACTGTTCGCCTACTACGCCGCCGGCTATCCGGCTGTCGGGGTCGCCGTCCCGGTCGCCGCGGCGTTGTTCTCGGCGGCCGAGTTCGGCCGGCTCGTCCATGCCGTTGTCACCGCTACCGTCGTGGTCGCGGTCTCGCTGTTCTTCCGCTTGGTCGAGGGCCAGGATTTCTCGTTCGTCGTCGGCTATGAACTGGCCGGACACATCCTGCTCATGGCCGCGGCGATCGCCCTGGGAGACGGCCTGAGATCGAGACGGACCGCACAGGCGGGAGCGAGGCGGATCGCCGAGCTCACCGCTCAGCGGTATCAGCAGGAAGCGGACGCGCGCGTTCACGCCGAACGCCTGGCCATCGCGCGGGATCTGCACGACTCGATCGGTCACACGACCTCCGTCATCTCCCTGCACGCCGATGTCGCCCGCGAGTCGCTCGGTCACGACGAGACGCAGACCCGCGCGGCTCTCGACCTGATCAGGTCCACCGCCACGCGCACGATGAGCGAGCTGCGCAGAACCGTCGCCCTGCTCCGTGCGCCGACTGAGAACCCGAGATCGGTCGTCTCGCTGTCGAGCATCGACACACTTCGTGAAACGGCCGCGGCCGCGGGAACCAGCATCGACATCGACATGCGCGTGACCGCTCAGTTGCCCGCGACGGTCGACGCCGCGGCGTTCCGAATCGTTCAGGAGGCGGTCACCAACATCGTCAGGCACTCGCGCGGTACCCACGCCCGTGTCACCGTGTACGACGACGGAACCCTGCTTCACGTGTCGGTGACCGATGACGGTGCGGACCCGGGCGGCGGTACCGGGCACGGGCACGGGATCGCCGGGATGCGCGAGCGAGCCGAGGCGCTTGGCGGCACCCTGACAGCCGGACCCGGAACCGCGGGATTCACCGTCCGCGCCGTCCTCCCGCTGGAGCCACCGTCATGATCAGCGTGATCGTCGTCGACGACCAGGAGCTCGTACGTGCGGGCCTGCGCACACTCCTTGAGAACGATCCGGAGATCACCGTTGTCGGCGAGGCGTCCGACGGCCGCGCCGCGCTCTCCCGCGTCCGGGAGCTGCACCCCGACATCGTGCTGATGGACATCCGGATGCCCGGCATGGACGGGCTCGAGGCGAGCGCCGCGATCCGCGCCGACGATTCGCTGGCGGGCTCGCGGGTCCTGATCCTCACCACGTTCGACGAGGACGACGACATCATCGAGGCCGTCACTCTCGGCGCGGCCGGCTACCTCCTCAAGGACACGCCGTCCGACGACCTCCGGAAGGCGGTGCACACGGCCGCGGCGGGCGGAAACCTCCTCTCGCCCACGATCGCCCGGCGGGTCATGGAACACCTCGCCCGAGCTCCGAAACCGCCAGAACCAGACCCGCGACTGGCCGCCCTGACCGAGCGAGAACTGACCGTCCTCACTCGGGTCGGTCACGGAGACACCAACGCCGAGATCGCCGCGGCGCTCTTCATCAGCCCGGCGACCGTACGCACCTATGTCAGCCGGATCCTGACCAAGCTCGATGCCCGGGACCGCACGGCACTGGCCGTCATCGCCCACCGCTCCGGGCTGAGCACCGGCGAAGACGGCCACAAGTAGCGGGCCACCATGATGTGCTCGCGATGCGACTGCCGCCAGATCTTCCGGATCCCGTGGACACCGTGGTTGTCCCGATGGACTCGGCCGATGTGGGCCTTGAGTTCCTCATCGCGCACGGCGCGGGCGCTGGGCCGGCGGTTGGTGGCGGCATGGATCGCTTCAACGCGCGAACTGCTTCGACGATGATCGCGTCGCTGTTCACGGTCGCTCCTTCAGATGGGGCCGGTCGTTAGCGAGGCATCATCCGGAGGGCGCGGTCCATACGGATCACTTCACCGTTGAGACAGTCGTGATGGGTGATCGCCGACGCGGGCCGGGCGTACTTCCATCAGTCCTGCTCCTTGCTGGAGGTGGTGATCGTTCCACCGGTGTTCCCGGCGAGTGCACGGCCGATGACCAGGCGCTGGATCTGGTTGGTCCCCTCGAAGATCTGCATGACCTTCGCCTCGCGCATGTAGCGCTCGACCGGGAAGTCCCGGGTGTAGCCGTAGCCGCCGAGGACCTGCACGGCGTCGGTCGTCACCTTCATGGCGTTGTCGGTGGCGACCATCTTGGCGATGGACGCCTCCCGGCTGAACGGGCGCCCCTGATCCTTCAGACGCGCGGCGTGCAGCGTCATCGCGCGGGAACTCTGGACGGCCGCCTCCATGTCGGCGAGCAGGAACGCGAGGCCCTGGTGCTCGATGATCGGTTTTCCGAAGGTCTCCCGCTCCTTCGCGTACTCCACGGCCTGGTCGAGTGCCCCTTGGGCCAGGCCGGTGGCGACCGCCGCGATTCCCAGCCGGCCGGAGTCGAGGCCGGCCAGTGCGATCTTGAGGCCATCGCCCTCCTCGCCGATCCTGCGCGAGGCGGGAACACGGACGTGGTCCAGCCGCATGGTGGCGGTCGCGGATCCGGTCAGGCCCATCTTGCGCTCGGGCGGGTCCGCGCTCAGGCCTTCCGCGTCGGCCGGGACCAGGAAGCAGGAGATGCCCTTGCGATCGTCGGAGGTCCGCGCCATCACCTGGTAGAAGTCGGCATGCCCACCGTGGGTCGTCCATGCCTTCGCGCCGTCGAGCACGTAGTCGTCCCCGTCCCGGACGGCGCGGGTCCGCATGGCGGCGGGATCAGAGCCCGCGTGCGACTCGCTCAGGCAGTACGCGCCGAGGAGGTCGCCGCCGAGCATCTCGGGCAGCCAGGCCCGCCGCTGCTCTTCCGTGCCGAAGGCGACGAGCCCGAAGCACGCCAGGGTGTGCACGCTGGCGCCGACACCGATGCTCGACCAGATCGCCGCGATCTCCTCAAGGACCTGCAGGTACACCTCGTACGGCTGGCCTCCGCCGCCGTACTCCTCGGGGTAGGGGAGACCGAGGAGGCCGACCGCGCCGAGGGTCCTGAAGACCTCGCGCGGGAACTCCTCGTCGGCCTCGGCCCGGGCGGCCCGGGGTGCGAGTTCCTTGCCGGCGAGGTCCCGGACGAGGTTGATCAGGTCGGCACTCTCGCCGGTGGGCATGACACGTGATGCGGGCATGGACAATCCTCCGGGAACCAGAATGAGTACTACAGTATCAGGTTTGGTACTCTGTCATAGGGTCGGCGTCATGCCACTTCCAGGGAAGGCCCGCGCGCGCCGCGAGGAGATGCTGGTTCAGCTCCGAGAGCTGTTCCTGACCGAGGGATTCTCTTCGTTCAACATCGGAGATCTGGCGGAACGGTTGCGGTGTTCGAGAACCACCTTGTACGCCGTGGCGCCAAGCAAGGAGCAGATCGTTGTCGCGGCCGTGCGCTCGTTCTTCAAGACCGCGGCGGAACATATCGAGGCCCGGGTCGCGACCTTCGATGATCCGGCGAGGCGGCTGGCGATCTACCTGGAGGCCGTCGCCTCGGAACTTCAGCCGGCCTCGGCCAGGTTCTTCGCGGATGTGGCCGACTTCGGTCCGGCCAACGACGTGTACCAGGAGAACACTCAGTACGCGGCTCGGCGGGTCCAGGCCCTCGTGACCGAGGGCGTGAAGGCCGGAGCGCTGCGTCCGGTTCACGCGTCGTTCGTGGGGGCCGCCGCGGCCCAGGTCATGGGCGCGATCCAGCGCGGAACGATCCAGGCGACCACCGGGCTCGACGCCGCCGAAGCGTACCGCCAGCTCGCCGACCTGGTCATGACCAGCCTGACGGCCGCCCCGAAGGAGCCGACCAACGTGCGGAGAACGACACCGTGACCACTGATGACCGAAGCGTGCGTCACCCCCGTGCTCACCTTCGCCGAGGCGGCCGAGCATCCACACCCGGCGGCACGCGGTACGTACCTCGAGGTGGACGGTGTGGTTCAGCCGCTACGCACCGTCTTTTCCCAGGTAGGTACGCAGGTGCCGGGCGGTGAGCGAGTCCCCCGTGGAGACCAGGTCCGCGGGAGTACCGGTGAAGACCACCCGGCCGCCGTCGTGGCCGGCACCCGGGCCGAGGTCGATGATCCAGTCGGCGTGGGCCATCACCGCCTGGTGATGCTCGATGACGATGACCGTGTTGCCGTCGTCGACCAGCCGGTCCAGCAGGGCCAGGAGCTGGTCCACGTCCGCCAGGTGCAGGCCGGTGGTCGGCTCGTCCAGCACGTACGTGGTGGCCTTCTCCGCCATCCGGATGGCCAGCTTGAGCCGCTGCCGCTCGCCGCCGGACAGGGTGGTGAGCGGCTGGCCCAGGCTGAGGTAGCCCAGGCCCACGTCGGCGAGCCGGTCCAGGACGGCGCGGGCCGGGCCGGAGGCGAAGAAGTCGCGGGCCTCGGCCACCGACATGGCCAGCACCTCGCTGATGTCCTTGCCGCGCAGCTTGTGGGTGAGCACCTCGGGGGTGAACCGCTTCCCCTCGCACTGCTCGCACACCGACGCCACCCCGGCCATCATCGCCAGGTCGGTGTAGACCAGGCCGATGCCCTTGCAGTTCTGGCAGGCCCCCTCGGAGTTCGCGCTGAACAGGGCGGCCTTGACCCCGTTGGCCTTGGCGAAGGCGGTACGGATCGCATCGAGCAGCCCGCTGTAGGTGGCCGGGTTGCTGCGGCGCGACCCCCGGATCGGGGCCTGGTCGACCACCGCGACGTCGTCCCGGCGGGGGAGCGAGCCGTGGATCAGCGAGCTCTTGCCCGAGCCGGCGACGCCGGTGACCACGGTCAGCACGCCCAGCGGGATGTCGACGCTCACGTCCTTCAGGTTGTGCAGGCGGGCGCCGGTGATGGACAGCTGCCCGCTGGGCTGCCGTACCTTCTCACGCAGGCGGGCCCGGTGGTCCAGGTGGCGGCCGGTCAGGGAGTCCGACGCGCGCAGCCCGGCCACGTCGCCGGTGAAGCAGATCCGCCCGCCGGACGAACCGGCCCCGGGACCGAGGTCGACCACGTGGTCGGCGATCTCGATCGTCTCCGGCTTGTGCTCGACCACCAGAACCGTGTTGCCCTTGTCGCGCAGCCGGAGCAGCAGGCCGTTCATCCGCTCGATGTCGTGCGGGTGCAGGCCGACCGTGGGCTCGTCGAAGACGTAGGTGACGTCGGTCAGGCTGGAGCCGAGATGCCGGACCATCTTCACCCGCTGGGCCTCGCCTCCGGACAGGGTGCCGGATTCGCGGTCCAGGCTCAGATAGCCCAGACCGATCTCGACCAGCGAGTCCAGGGTGTTGCGCAGGGTGGCGATCAGCGGCCGTACCGACTCGTCCTCGATGTCCCGGACGAAGTCGGCCAGGTCGCTGATCTGCATGGCGGCGCAGTCGGCGATGTTGCGGCCGTTGATCTTCGAGCCCAGTGCGGCGGGGTTGAGCCTGGTGCCGCCGCACGCCTGGCAGCTGGTGAACGTCACGGCCCGGTCCACGAACGCCCGGATGTGCGGCTGCATGGACTCGCGGTCCTTGGCGAGGTAGAGCCGCCGCACCTTGACCAGGAGCCCCTCGTAGGTGGTGTTCATGGTGCCGATCTTGATCTTGGTGGCGGGTTTGTGCAGGAAGTCCTCCCACTGGGCCGGGGTGTAGTCCTTCAGCTTGACGTCGCGGTCGAAGAATCCGGAGTGGGCTATCGACTGCCAGTACCACGAGTCCACATTGAAGTTCGGGGCGGTGATCGCTCCCTCGTTGAGCGAGAGGTCGACGTCGACCAACTGGGAGACGTCGACGTCCGACACCCGGCCGAGTCCCTCGCACTTCGGGCACATGCCCTCGGCGCTGTTGAAGCTGAACGCGGTCGAGGTGCCGACGTGCGGGGTGCCGATCCGGCTGAAGACGATCCGCAGCATCGTCTGCGCGTCGGTCGCCGTGCCGACCGTGGAGCGGGAGTTGGCACCCATCCGCTCCTGGTCGACGACGATCGCCGCGCTCAGGTTGCGCAGGGCGTCGACGTCGGGCCGGCCGAGGCTCGGCATGAACGACTGGACGAAGGCCGTGTAGGTCTCGTTGATCAGCCGCTGCGACTCCGCGGCGATGGTGCCGAAGACGAGGGAGGACTTTCCGGAGCCGGATACCCCGGTGAAGACGGTGAGCCGGCGCTTGGGAATGTCCAGCGAGACGTCGGCCAGGTTGTTCTCCCTGGCGCCGCGGACCTCGATCACGTCGTGGCTGTCCGCGGCGGCCCGGCCGTGCCGCGTGTCGTGGTCGTCGGTGGGGGTGGGGCTGGAGGGGAACACTGACCTTCTCCCTTGATATCCTTAGGGTGTAAAGAGATAGCCCGGTAAAGTTAGTTTATGCCGTAAGGAGTGGCAAGTTGGTCGTCTTCGCCGGACAGGGCGACGCGCGCCGTTCGATGGCACTGCTGTGGCATACCCCGAGGTCGGAAGAGGGGCGCCCCGGCCCCAAGCCCGGTCTGAGCGTGGATGTGATCGTGGATACGGCCATCGCCGTCGCCGACTCCGAGGGAATGGCCGCGCTCTCCATGCGCGCGGTGGGTGAACGGCTCGGCCGCACCGCCATGGCCCTCTACACCTACGTGCCCAGTAAGAGCGAGCTGGTCGACCTGATGTACGACCGGGCCCTGGCCGAGTTGCCCACCTCCTATGAGCTGGGGGCGGGCTGGCGGGCGGCCGTGACCTCCTGGGCCGAGGAGGCCTGGGCGTTCTACCTGCGCCACCCGTGGGTGCTGCAGGTCTCGCAGGCGCGCCCGGTGCTGGGCCCCAACGAGTACGTCATGCTGGAGACGGCGCTGCGCATCCTCCGTGAGACGGGCCTTACGGCCGGGGCGCTGCGGCGTCTCGTCGGGGTGCTGTTCCACTTCGTGCGCGCGGCGGCGCAGACGGTCGCGGAGTCGCGCCAGGCCCCGGCGGCGACCGGGATGTCCGACGAGGAGTGGTGGTACGCCCGCTCGGCCCTGCTGGAGGAGGTCGCGCCGGACTTCGCCGAGCGGTTCCCGACGCTGACCTGGCTCGACAGCGAGGGGGCCTACCAGTCCGAGGACGAGAGCGTGCCCTACCTGGAACAGGAGGCGAAGGAGACCTTCGCGGCCGGTCTCGCCGTCCTCCTGGACGGCATCGAGGCGGCCGTGAACAGGGCCGGCGTACGAGCACTTCCATGATCCGCAGGGCGTGCGGGGCCCTGGTGGCACAGCCCGGCTGACCGATCCTCGCCACGGCAGGGTCCGCGGGGCAGGGGCCTAACGGGCGTCGGGGCCGAAGGCCCGCAGGAACGTGTGGACGGCGGCGCGGGCCACGGCCCGCAGTTCGGCGTCGCCGACCTGGCGGGTTCCCAGCCGGGACCGGGCCTCCATCGGGCCGGTGAGCAGGGCGTTGAACTGTTCGGCCGCCTGTGCCGGGTCGATCGCGTGCAGGCGACCGGCGAGCGTGAGCCGGGCCAGCCGGTCGGTCAGGGCCTGGGCGACGCGCTCGGCCGCGCGCCCCTGGACGATATCGAGCAGGTCGGGGAACTGGTTGAGCTCCGCCGAGAGCAGCCGCCGCAGTGCCCAGGAACGATCGTCGCAGTAGCACTGGAGCAGGCTGTGGCCGACCTCCTCCAGCATGGCGCGCGGCTCGCCGTGCTCGGTGAGCCGCTCCAGTACGGCCAGGTTCCTGGCCAGAGCCCTGTCGGCCTGAGCGGTGATCGCCTGGCGTAGCAGGGTCTCCTTGTCGCCGAAGTGGTTGTACACGGTGGCCTTGGCGACGCCCGCCTCGGCGGCGATCATGTCCACCCCGGCCTGGGCGTACCCCTGGCGGGCGAACACCGTGAACGCGGCATCCAGGATCGCCTGCCGCTTGTCGATGCGTCCGCGCGCGACGGAGGGGCTGACGGAGGGGCTCTGTTCGGCCGAGATTCCGCTCATAGGCCGCATCATACTTCCCGAACCACCCGATTGGACTAACCAGTCTGGTTTTTTGGACTAGATTGACTAAGACTCACGGGTCTCTTAATTTGGTCGCACTGGTCTAGTTCGTTGTGATCGAAGCGGAGAGAACCCATGACAGAACCGCGAGACGACCGGCTGGATCCGGCACTGCTGCGGCTGATCGGCGTGATTTTGCTCGGCGGGCTGCTGGGCATCCTCAACAGCACGATGGCCGCCGTCGCCACCGACACCCTGGCCACCGCCTTCGACACCTCGCTGAGCACGATCGGCTGGGCCTCCACCGGCTTCCTGCTGGCCGTCACGGCCACCATCCCCTTCGCCACCTGGGCCGTCGACCGGTTCGGCGGCAGGCGGCTCTGGCTGATCGGCCTCCTGCTGTTCCTGGCCGGATCGCTCACCTCCGGGCTGGCCTGGGACGTCGGCAGCCTGATCGTCTTCCGCGTCGTCCAGGGCCTCGGCGCCGGCCTCCTCGACCCGCTCGTGCTGGTCCTGCTGGCCCGGGCCGCAGGTCCGCATCGCGCGGGACGCGTGATGGGCCTGATGGGCGTGGTCCTCTCCCTCGGCCCGGTCCTCGGGCCGATCCTGGGTGGCGCCATCCTCCAGGGACTGCAGTGGCGATGGATGTTCCTGCTCAGCGTGCCCGTCGGCGTCATCGCCCTGCTGCTCGCCCTGCGCGTGCTGCCCACCGACCCGCCGGCCGAGCGGCAGCCGCGGGTCCGGCTCGACGTCATCGGCCTGGCCCTGATCGGTCCGGGCTTCGCGGCGCTCATCCTGGCCCTGTCGCAGACGGCCGAGCAGGGCACGTTCACCGCCTGGCAGGCGCTCAGCCCGCTGGCCGCCGGCGCCGCGCTGCTGATCGGCTACACGATCCACGCGTTCCGCACCCGGCGCACGCCGCCCCTGATCGACCTGCGACTGTTCGCCGGCCGCGGTTTCACCGCGAGCGTCACCATCATGGGCCTGGGCGGCCTCGCGAACTTCGCCGTCTTCTTCGCGCTGCCGCTGTACTACCAGCAGGCGCACGGGTACGGCGTGCTCGCCGCCGGGCTGCTGATGGCGCCCGTGGGCCTCGGCGGCTCCATCGCCATGCCGCTGGCCGGACGGCTGTCGGACCGGCTCGGCGCTCGCGGGCTGGCAGGCGGCGGCGCGCTCGTGGCCGCCCTCAGCGCGCTGGCCTTCACCCGGATCGGAGCGGAAACCCCCGAGGTATGGCCCGTGCTGGGCGCCCTCACCATCGGCCTGGGCATGGGCTTCTTCAGCGCCCCCACGATGGGATCGCTGTATCGCACACTGCCCGCCCCGATGGTGGCGCAGGGCAGCTCGGTGCTCTACATGCTCAACCAGCTCGGCGCCGCGATCGGGGTCGCCGTCGTCACGCTCATCCTGCAGACCGCCGACGACGCGACAGCCGGCTTCCATCGCGTCTTCTGGTTCACCGTCACCGTGATCGCGGTCATCCTGGCCGCCGTCCCGCTCCTGCCGGGCCGGCCCCGGGCGCAGGTCGTACCGGAGACGCCGTCACCGGTGCCCTCTCCATCCAGGCGGAGCTGAGCCCGGCGTCGGGACGGCCCGGTCGTGGACCGGGCCGTTCCCCTCCTCCCGGACTCCTCGGAGCCCGAGCGCCGGTGGGTGTGGCCGGCGAGCCCGGACCGTCCCGGAGCTCAGCTGAACATCGCCTCCATGGTCTCGTGTGACTGCTCCTTCTTCGCGTCGGACTCGCTGCCCCAGCAGGTGTTGAGGATGATCCGGGTGCGGTCCTCCGACAGCGGGACCGTGCGGTGCAGCGTCGTGTCGGAGCGCAGGAAGTAGATGTCGCCGCTCTGGTGGGCGTAGGTGCTGATCGGGTAGCGGATGAGGTGGTCGTGGACCCGGGGGTCCTCCTTCACCCAGTTGGTGTGCGGAACGCACTGGAGCATGCCGCCGTACTCGCTGCTCGGCGCCTCCAGGATCCAGATGAGGGTGAAGCTGAAGTCGCCCCAGTGCCAGCCGTGGGTGTCGCCCTGCTTCTCCTGGCGGATGATGACGTACTTCTCCTCGTCCCAGGGGCAGTTGACGACGGGTTCGTTCGCCAGCCGGCCCAGGAAGCCCTTGAGGGCGGGGGAGTCGTAGAGCTCCGGGATCAGGGAGCTGTCGCCGGCGATGGACTGCTGGCTGACCGTGCTCATCTTGCGCGGGGAGTTGCTGGTCTCCTTGAGGTTGATGTCGATCCGGCGCGCGTGCAGATCGAGCAGGCGCTCCACCTCGTCCGAGACGAGATCCTTGACCTCCTCGGAGACCACATTCCGCAGTTTGACGTAGCCGTTCCTGCGGAAATCATGGGAGAATCTGCGGATTTCCCAGGGGTCCTGAAAGGTCTTTTCGAGATGCTCCGAGATCCGGTCGTCGAGTGAGAGCGTCCCGAGGCCGGTCTCGTAGTCGTGAGTCGGCATACGGTTTCTCCTCCGTGGTTATCGAGGTTTCCGGAACCGTAACACGCGAGTGGTGTCCGCAATTGGCGCGCGTTGTCCGTCCCGTCCCCCTGTGAAAGCATGAGCGGATTCCATCCGACCGGCTTCAGCGATTACTCGGACTACGCAGGGACGAGCGTTATGAACACCAAAGTCACATTCGTCGAGCTGTCTGCATTCGAGGCCATCCTGCCCCTTGCCTCCGGTTACATGCAGGCTTACGCACAGCATGATCCGGAGGTGGGGCCGCGATGTGATTTCGAGATCTTCTCCGCCCCGGTGTCCGCGGACAGAAAGGAGGTGATCGCAGAACTCCTGGAAAAGCGCAGCGACGTCTACGCCATCAGTTGCTACATCTGGAACATCGGATTCGCGCGCGCGGTGCTGGCCGCGCTGCACGAGCGGCTCCCGGCGGCCCGGTTCATCCTCGGCGGTCCCCAGGTCATGCTGCACGCCGAGGAGTACGTCGCCCCCGAACAGGAGAACGTCGTCGTCTGCAACGGCGAGGGCGAGAAGACGATGCTGCAGTACCTGCGCCAGGTGATCGGCGACGACCCCGACTTCTCGGCCGTCGACGGGATCAGCTTCTGGCGGTCGGGGGAACTCGTCACCACCGAGGCCGCCGAGCGGGTGCGCGACCTGATGGAGGTGCCCTCGCCCTTCACCTCCGGCGTCTTCGAGGAGGGCAAATACACCACCGCCATCCTGGAGACCAATCGCGGATGCCCGTTCAGCTGCGGTTTCTGCTTCTGGGGCGCGGCGACCAACGACAAGGTCCACAAGTTCGAGGACCAGCGGGTCCGCGACGACATCACCTGGATCAGCAAGCACGACTTCGTGTCGATCTTCATCGCGGACGCCAACTGGGGCATGGCCCCGCGCGACGTGGCACTGACCCGCCACCTGGTGGAGTGCAGCGAGGAGAACGGCTACCCGGTGATGGTCTCGATGGCCGCGGCCAAGAACAAGCCCGACCGGATGGCCGAGATCACCGAGATCCTCGTGCAGGGAGGACTGCTGACCAGCCAGCCCATCTCCCTGCAGTCGATGAGCTCCAGGACCCTGGAGTTGGTCGACCGCTCGAACATCAAGCCCGCGACCTACACCGAGTTGCAGAGAACACTCAGGGAGAAGCGCATCAGCTCCTACATCGAGCTGATCTGGCCGCTTCCCGGAGAGACCCTGGAGTCATACAAGGAGGGAATCGCGGAACTGTGCCGGCTCCGTGCCGACACGCTCATCGTCTATCCGCAACTCCTGCTGCACAACACCTCGATATACGCCAAACGGGAGCTTCTCGGAGTGCAGGTGGAACGCGTTCCCAGTGATGTCACGGAAGCCGACGTGGTGGTCGGCACCAACTGGGTAAGCCGCACGGAGTACGAGCGCGGCACCTGGTTCCACTACGCCGTCCACTCGCTCTACAACCTACGTGGCCTGTATTATCTCGCCAATTATCTGGAGAGGTCCGGAATAAGGCGGCTGGAGGATTTCTTCACCGACGCCGCGACGTATTTCGAGAGCCGTACCGACACCGAGGTCGCCGGTTTCTTCCGCGATTCCGTGCAGAAACTCTGGAACTACGACTTCCATAATTTCGGGATGGTCGCGCATCTCGTCCTGCACTCGCACCGCGAGGAGTTCGACGGGCTGCTCGTCGACTTCGCCCGCGGTCAGTCCTGGTGGCGGGACGCCGGGGCGCGGGCCGCGTTCGAGCTCGACCTGCTGGCCAGGCCCTACATCTACCTGGCCAGGCCCAAGCCGCCGGGCTACGACTTCACCGAGCTGCGCGTCGAGCCGCACGGCAGGACGGCCTCGGTCGTCGACATGCCCGCCGACCTGGCCGCCCTCCTCATCGACCTTGACGTGACCGGCCTGGAGGCCGGCCAGGAGCACCTCACCCGGCTGGTGCTCGACCACCCGCGCGGGCGGAAGCTGCCGTTCATGCCCGAGCGCAGCCTGGAGCACAACGCCTCCTACTGCCAGGGCATGGTGCTGCGGCTGCGGGAGTATCTGCCCACCTGGCGGCCGGAGTCCGAGGTCGCCGCGCTGCCGGGCCGCCGCTGAGCCGCCCGGCCGGGCCGCGGAGGGCCCGCGCGTGACGAGGGCCGTGAGGATCATCCTCACGGCCCTCGTCACGCGCGGGCATCCCGCCCGGCGGGATGCCCGCGGGCTCAGACCCCGGCCTTGGCCGACGCGCCGTCCACCGCCTCGGCGAAGTCGGCAAGCACCGGGTTCTCGAACAGCACCCTGATCGGCACGTTCACGGTGAACGTCTCCCGTACCCGGGTGATCACCTGCGCGGCCACCAGGGAGTGACCGCCGATCTCCAGGAAGTCGTCCTCCCGGGCGACTCGCCTGAGCTTCAGCACCTCGGCCCAGATCACCGCGATCGTCTGCTCCGTCGGCGTCCGCGGCGCGTCGAAGTCGTCCCCGTCCATGCCGCCCTGGCCGGGCTCCGGCAGTGCCTGGCGGTCCACCTTGCCAGAGGAGGTCAGCGGCATCGCGTCCAGCGTCAGGTAGGAGGCGGGCAGCATGTACGCGGGCAGCGAGCCCTGCAGGAACCGGTGCAGCTCGCCGGTCAGGCCGCTGCGGTCGGCGATGATCCTGGAGGCGTCGTCGAGCACGACGTAGGCCACCAGCCGGTCGTCGCGCGCGACGACCGCCGCCTCGCGGACGCCCGGGTAACGGGTGATCGCCGCCTCGATCTCGGCCGGCTCCACCCGGAAACCGCGGATCTTCACCTGAGCGTCGACCCGGCCCACGTACTGCAGCCGGCCGTCGGGAAGGTAGCGGACCAGGTCACCGGTGCGGTAGAGCCGCGCCCCCGGAGGGCCGTACGGGTCGGGCATGAACGACCGCGCGGTCATGCCGGGCCTGCCCCGGTAACCGTGGGCCAGACCGGCGCCGCCGACGTACAGCTCCCCGGGCACACCGGCCGGGAGCGGGTTGAGCCGGCGGTCCATCACGTAGGTCCTGAAGTTGGCCAGCGGCCGGCCGATCGGCGGGGCGTACGCCGCGGCGGGGTCGCACGCGCCCATCGTGGCGCACACGGTCGTCTCCGTCGGCCCGTAGGCGTTGACGAACCTGCGGCCCGGCCCCCAGGTCCGCACCAGCCCGGCCGGGCACTGCTCGCCCGCGACCACCATCAACCTGACCGTGCCCAGCTCGTCGCCCCTGAGCGTGCTGAGGAACGTCGGCGGGAAGGTGGCCGCGGTCACGCCCTGGTCGCTGATGACCTTCGCCGTCTCCTGCGGGGTCATGGCCGAGGGGTCCAGCACGCACAGCGCCGACCCGTTCGGCAGCGCCATCGTGATCTCCCAGATCGAGGCGTCGAAGCTGAGCGAGGCGAAGAGCGCCACCCGGTCGTCGGGCGTCAGGGAGAACTCCCGCGACAGGGCCGAGGCGAGGTTGCTCACGCCGCGGTGCGGCACCTCCACCCCCTTGGGATGGCCGGTCGATCCCGAGGTGTAGATGAGGTAGGCGGTGGCGTCGGGCGCGGGCGTCACGCCGGGGCCGGTGGCCGGCTCCTCCGCCTCGATCGTGCTCCACCCGGTGTCCAGCTCGACCGTGCGCACCCGGCCGCCGCGCACCCGGCCGGCGTGCTCGGCCACGGTCAGGACCAGCCCGGTTCCGCTGTCGTCCAGGATGTGGCCGAGCCGGTCGGGCGGCAGCGCCGGGTCCAGCGGCAGGTAGACGCCGCCGGACTTGACGGTGCCGAGGAAGGCGACGAGCGCCTCGGCCGAGCGGCCGGTCATCGAACCGACGACCTGGCCTGGCCGCACCCCGTCACGGATCAGCCGGTGGGCCACCCGGTTGGCGCGCTCGTCCAGCTCACGGTAGGTCAGCCGCCGCTCGCCGCAGAGCACCGCGAGCGCGTCGGGGGCGGCGGCGGCGCGCGCCTCGAACAGCGCGCCGATGCTCGCCCCCTCGTCGAAGGGGGTCTCGGTACGGTTCCACTCGGCGACCACCAGCCGCAGTTGCTCGGCGTCCAGCAGGGACAGGCGCGAGATGGGCCGGGTGGGGTCGCCCACGGCGTCGGTCAGGAGCGTGACGTACTGCTCGGCCCTGGTCCTGGCGCCGGGCGCATCGAACAGGTCGAGCGCGTAGCGCACCTCGCCCTCCAGCGAGCCGGGCACCAGGACCAGCGCCAGATCCGAGGCCAGCGGGAAGCGGTCCGCCACCAGCTCCGAGGTCCGCACGCCAGGCAGTCGCAGCGCGCTCCAGGCCGGGGCCGCCTGGTCGAACTCCGCCTGGTAGAGCGGCCGCACGCCGCTGGAGGCGTCCAGCCGCAGTTCCTCGGCGAGCCGGTGCGCCGGGTAGGAGCCGTGCGCGGCCGCCCCGTCGAGCGCGTCACGCACCCGGGCGACGACGGTGGTGAACGACGGGTCGCCCTCGCAGCCGATCCGGATCGGGAACACCGGGGCGCGGTCGTCGCCGGGCACGGGTACGCCGACCACGACCTCGTCCTGTCCCGACCAGCGGCACAGTGCGACGGCCCAGGCGGCCAGGGTGACGGCCCGGGTGTCGGTGCGGGGGGTGGCCGCCTCGGTCTGTCCCGACCAGCGCGACAGCGCCATCGCCCGCGCGGCCTGGGTGACGGTTCCGTCGCCGGTGCCGGACTCGCGTGCGAGGGCCTCGATCCGCGCGGCCGTCTCCGGCGGGACGCCGAAGGTCACCCGGGCGCCCGTGAGGCCGGGTACGGCGGGACGGCCGCGGTCGGCGGGCAGGTCGAGGACGGGGGGCGTGCCGTCGAGCCGGTCACGCCAGTAGGCGAGATCGGCGGCGTCGCGGGCCTCCGGGGAGGACGCGGCGTGACCGTTCGAACCGGCCGCGGGGGAGGTGTCGCCGGCGGCGCGTCCGCCGGGGGACGTGTCAAGGGGGCCGTGGCCGCCTGCGGAGACGCCGTTGGACGGGTGCCCGTCGCGAGGGACGCCGTCGCGAGCGGCGGCGGAGGAGCCGGCCGCGCTCTCGTAGGCCCGGGAGATCTCCTCGGCGAGACCGGCCAGGACGCGCTCGTCGGCCACCAGCCGGTGCGCCGTCATGACGAACGCGTGGTCGTCGTCGGTCAGCCGGGCCAGGGCGATCCGGAGCGGCGGCCCTGCTACGAGGTCGAGGCCGCGGTTGGCCTGCTCGGAGACCAAGCGCGCCAGCGACTCCTCGCGGCGGCCCGGTTCGTGCCTGCCCAGTTCCACCGGCCGGGGAACGGCGACGGGCGTGGTGCCGGGATCGGGACCACCCGGCAGTGCCGGCCGTAGGTCCTCGCGCGCCTCCAGCACGTCCTCCAGCGCGGCGGTCAGGGCCTTCTCGTCCAGAGACCCGTGTAGCCGCGCGGCGAGGGTGACCTGGTCGGTGTGGTCACCGGCGGGTTTTGCCCGGTAGGACCTCCACTCGCTCTCCTGGATCGGCGACATGTCCGGCATGAGGTGCTCCAATCAGTGCCCTGCGTGGTCGAGTTCGAGATGGACGGGGACGCGGTCGACGCCCCACATGAGGTTCGAGCGCAGCCGCTTGACCGGCCCGGTGAGTTCCATATGGGCCACCCGGCGGGTCAGCTCCTCCAGCAGCACGCGTAGTTCGAACCTGGCCAGCGCCGCACCGATGCACAGGTGCCTGCCGAGGCCGAACGTGAGGTGCCGGTTGGGGGTGCGGCCGACATCGAAGCGGCGCGCGCCGGGGAAGGCGTCCTCGTCGCGGTTGACGGCCGGGTGCCACACGCTGACCCGCTCACCGGCCCGGATGGTCTGCTCTCCGATCCTCGTGTCGCGCAGCGCGGTGCGCATGACGTTGAGGCTGGGGGCGGTCCAGCGCAGCACCTCCTCCACGGCGGTCGGGATGAGCGAGGGGTCCTCGCGCAGCCGCCGCCACTCGCCGGGGTTCTCCACCAGGGCGATGACGGCTCCCGCCGAGGCGTGCCTGGTCGTCTCGTTGCCTCCGGTGATGAGGCCGTTGATGTTGAGCAGGATCTCCTCGTCGGTGAGGGGCGCTCCGTCGATCCGGCCGCGGATCAGCACGCTGATCACGTCGTCGCCGAGGTCGCCGCGCCGTTCGGCCAGCAGGTCGGCGTAGTACGCGAAGATGTTGGCGTTCGCCTCGGCCTTCTCCGCGTCGGAGATGACGTCGTCGGAGGTGGCGGAGCCGAACGCGGTGCGCGTCCACTGGATCATCAGGTCCCAGTCGGCGCGGGGCACGCCCAGCAGCTCGCAGATGACCGAGAGCGGTAGCCTGCCGGCCACCGTGTCGACGAAGTCGAAGGAGTCCCTGGGCGCGTTCTCCTCCAGCATCCCGCCCACCGTCTCGCGCATCGCGCCTTCGAGGCGGCGTACCACCCGGGGAGTGAGCGCGGGGTTCATCACGTCGCGCAACCGGCTGTGGCGGCCGTCGGTGACGATGAGCATCTTGCCCGCGGCGGCGCGGGCGGCGGACTCGGTCTGCCCGACCTGCATTCCCCGCTCGGAGGTGAAATTCGTCTTGTCGAGATAGACGGCCACACCGTCGGCGTATTTGGTGAACGCCCAGAAACTCGGCCCCGCCGATCTCTTGTTCCAGAACATCGGCCGGTGCTCCTGCAGGTAATACAGGACGCCGAGGCCCGAGTCGGGTGCCGTGTAGATGTCCGGATCGGCGAGATCCAGCCCGTTCAGATCAACCGTCGTGTCCACTGTCATGTGGAATTCCTCCGTGCGTACACATCGAAGATGTCCGTGTTCCTCAGCAGGGGATCCTGGCCGATGTCGACCTGGAATCCACGGCTGGTGAGATCGCCGCGTACGGACGCCAGCCTGCCGTCGATGTCATGGACCTGCATGACGATTTGGTCGACCGCGTCCCAGTCATCGGGGGCGATTCCATCCAGCACATCGCACTCGGCTTTCTCGACGTTGATTTTCAGCAGCCCTATACGGTGTACGCCCTCGGCGACCATCACCTCTGAGATCGTCCGCACCTGGCACTCCTGCTTCTCCGTGACGTGCCTGCCCTCGGCCATGTCCGCCACGTCCTCGGGAGCGAACCCGCTGTTGGCCAGGAAAGTCCTGGTCACCTCCGCATCGTGGTCGACGTCGGTGTACATTCCGGACATCGCGGTGGTCTCCGGATAGACGGTGAGAGTCGCCGTTCCCGGGGTATGGGAGAGCGCGCAGTCGAACGCCTTGGCGTTCAGGCCGTGGGCGGCCAGATTCGCGCACAGCGCGTCGTAAAGCGGCCGGGCAGGCTCGAAGGCAAGAATTCGAGTGCCCGGACATTCCCAGTGAAACGCCAGCGCCGCGATTCCTATGTTAGCGCCCACGTCGAACACCGTCATTCCCGGCTCAAGGCGTACGTCGTGTCTGAAGTAACTTCTGTCGCCCACGATGCTGCGATACTGCAGGCTGGTCTCGGCGGGATTGAGCTGGAATACCACATGTCCGTCCGGCAGTGTCATCTGACGTACCCGCTGATTGTTTTCCAGGGCGCCTCTCCGTTGATTTCGCATATCATCACCCTTAACAAAAAGCTTATTCCAGTCAACCAGAGGTGAAACCCGACAGGGACGGAACGATCTTATGGACACGCAGAGAACGGAAGTCGGGGCGTCGGCGGAAAAGCCGCCCTCGCTCTGGCGTAATCCCGACTTCAACCGGCTCTGGGCCGGTCAGTCGATCTCGGTCCTCGGCTCCGAGCTGACCACCCTGGCTCTTCCGCTGACCGCGATCCTCATGCTGCAGGCCAGCTCCTTCGAGGTCGGTCTGCTCAACACCATGCGCACGATCGCCGCGCTGCTGCTGACGCTGATCGCCGGTGTGCTCATCGACCGCTACCGGCGCAGACCTCTCATGGTCGGCGCCGACATCGGGCGGGCCGCGGTCGTGGCCCTGATCCCGATCACGGCCTTCGCCGGGTTCATGGACATGTGGGTGCTCTATGTGGTCGCCGTGGTGGTCGGCGGCCTCTCGGTGGTCTTCGAGATCGCCTACGCCGCCTACATGCCGACGCTGCTGAGCGAGGAGCAGCTGGTGGCAGGCAACAGCCGGATGGCGGCGACCGAGTCGGTGGGCGCCATCGCGGGCTCCAGCGCCGGAGGCGTGCTCATCGACCTGTTCCGGCCGGCGTACGTGATGCTGGGAGATGCGATCTCCTTCCTGGTCTCCGCCTTCGCCCTGTCGCGCATCCGTCACGTCGAGCCGCCCGTCGAGCGCCAGGACAGCGGCGGGCGCGGCGCCGTCGCGGCGATGCTCCACGACATCAAGCACGGCCTGAAGGTCACCTACCGCAACGCCTACGCCCGCCCGCTGATCCTCAACTCCGCCGGGGCGAACTTCGGGTCGATGATGATCCTGACCCTGTTCATCCTGTACGCGGCCAGGGAGCTCCAGCTGTCGGGTACCTGGATCGGCTTCATCTACGCGGTGGGCAGCATCGGCGGCGTCATCGGCGCCGTCTTCGCGGGCAAGCTGTTCGAGAAGCTCGGCTATGGGCGCGGCATCATGACCGCCCTGATCGCGTTCCGGGTGCTGTGCCTCACGCCGTTCGTGGCCGGTCCGCAGTGGCTGCAGATCACCCTGTTCTCGGCGATCTGGTTCGTCACGGTGTTCGGCGTGGTGGCCGGGAACATCGGCCAGCTCACGCTCTTCCAGTACGTGATCCCCAACCACCTGCGCGGCCGGGTCATCGGCGCGAGCCGCGCGGTCTACCTCGGCATCCTGCCGCTGGCCGCGATGCTGGCCGGGGTGCTGGGCGAGCTGATCGGGGTCAAGCCCGCCATCTACGCCGGTGCCGCGTTCCTGCTGCCCTGGATCATCCTGCTCTTCCTGTCGCCGGTGCCGAACCTGCGCAGGCTGGAGGACGCCGAGATCCTGCAGGACATCGAGGAGTCCGCAGGGAAGCCCGGCGGGCGCGAGGACGGCAAGGACACCTGAGGTCAACCCGGGATTCGCACGGACATGCTCCGCGCGATCTCGTCGAGCAGGGCGGCGGGCGCCTGGAGGTAGCTCCAGTGCCCGCCGTCCAGCACGGTGTGGCGGGTCCGGCCGTAGAACTCCCAGCCGCCCATCTGCTCAGGGGGGATCTGCGTGTCTCCCGACCAGCCGATCGTGGTGATCGGGCACGGCAGCTGCACCGGGTCGGTCCGCTCGAAGCGGCCGTAGGCGGCCACGTCGGCGCGCATGACGCTCGCGGCCATCTCCACCAGTTCGGGCAGCGGCTCCGCGCCGCGCGCCCGCATCAGATCCGACACCAGCGCGCCCACCTGCTCCTCGTCGAGCCGCAGGATGCTCGGCCACGACGCCCGGTGCGGAGGGACCATCGAGGAGGCGAACAGGTGGCTGGGCAGCGGGCCGCCGCGCTCCATGAGCAGCAGCGTCGCCTCGTAGCCGATGAAGACGGTGCCGCAGTGGCTGATGAAGCCGAACGGCCGGTCCAGGTAGGGCTCCAGGCCCTTCAGCATCTCGGCGGCGACCTCCGCGTAGCTCTCGAACGACGGCTCGCGCAGCCGGTTCTCCCTGCCGGGCAACTGCACCGGGCACAGCTCGATCCCGTCCACCTCGGCCGGCCACCCGTGGTACATCGACGCCCCGGCACCCGGGTAGGGCAGGCACCACAGCCGTGCCCTCGCCTCGGGGTCGGGGGCGCGCAGCAGCCACGTGGGGCGGCTCCTCCTCCGCCTGCTCTCGGTCATCGTGTGCTTCCTTCCGCCCTGATGGTCTGGATGAGGGTCTCGGGTGTCGGTGCCCTGAGGAACTCGCGCAGCCGGATCCGCACGCCGTAGCGGCTTCCGATCTCCTCGACGAGACGGGTGGCCGACAGGGAGTCGCCGCCGGAGCGGATGAAGTGGTCGCCCAGCGCGCCGCGCGCGCCGAGCGCCCGCTCCCACAGCTCCAGCACCCCCGCCGTCACCGGGTCCGTGCTCCTCTCCCGCCCGCGCGGGGACTCCCCCCAGGAGGGCGCGGGCAGGGCGCGGCGGTCCACCTTGCCGGCCGCGTTCAGCGGCAACCGCTCCAGCGCCGTCCAGGCGGTCGGAACCATCGGCTCGGGCAGCCGGGCCGAGGCGAAGGCGCGCAGTTCCCCGATCTCGAACCGGGCACCGTCCGCGGCGCTCTCCGTGGCACCCTCCGAAGTGACGGCACGGACGACGTAGGCGCACAGCCTCAGGTCGCCGCCGGGACCCGGCACGCCCGTGACCACGCACTCGCGCACCCCGGGGTGCCGGAGCAGCACGGCCTCCACCTCCGCGGGCTCCACCCGGTGGCCGCGGATCTTGACCTGCGCATCGACGCGGCCGTGATGCTCCAGCCGCCCGTCAGGCCGCTCCCTGGCCAGGTCACCGGTCCGGTAGACGCGGCCTCCCCCACCGGCGGGGTCGGGCAGGAAGCGCTCGGCGGTGCGGGCCGCCTCGCCCAGGTAGCCGCGGGCCAGCTCGGGTCCCGACACGAACAGCTCGCCGACCTCGCCCGCCGCGACCGGCCTCAGGTCCGAGGTCAGCACGCCGGCGCCGACCTCGGGCCAGGCGCGTCCGATGGGGGGACGGGTCCGCCTGGCGGCCTCGTCGGCGGTGACCGAGGTGCAGCGGTCCTCCAGCGGGACCAGGCAGCTGGTCACGCCGTTGGCCTCGGCGGAGCCGTACTCCACCGCGACCTCGAAGGGCAGGTCGGGTGCGGGCCACACGCGCACCGCGTCGCTGCCGACCGTCATGAGCCGCAGCGACGTCTCCGCCGGCCACGGCAGGCCGTACAGCGGCTCGGCGAGCGGCATGTTCACGTACGCGCGGGTGATTCCCGAAGCGACCATCCAGTCACGCAGCTCGGACGGCGAGCCCGCGGTCGCCGCGTCGGCGACGTGCACGCTCGCACCCGAGCAGAGATAGGGCCACAGCTCCACCACCGAGACCGACGAGGCCGGGGGAGCCAGCCAGCTGGAGCGGTCGGCGGGGGTGATGCGGTAGGCCTCGGTGTGGGTGGCGATCCGGTGGGCGATCGCCCGGTGGGTCACCCCGACGAGCTTGGGCTGCCCGGTCGACCCGGAGGTGTGCACCGCGTACGCGAGTTGGTCGGGATGCGCGGGGACGCCGGGCCCTTCGGCGGAGGGGGCGGCGTCCAGGGGGCCGTCGATCACCATGGGACAGCCGTCGAGCACCGGGGCGAGACGGTCCTCGGGCCAGCCGGGGTCGAGCAGCACCGCCGTGCCGCCCGCCTTGCAGACGGCCAGCAGTGCGACGAGCAGCTCGGGGGAGCGGTCCAGCCGTAGCGGGACCGGTGTCTCCGGGCCGATGCCGCGGTGCAGGAGCGACCGGGCCAGGCCGTTGGCACGGGCGTCGAGTTCCCGGTAGGTAAGCGACACGGCCCCGGAGACCAGGGCCGTGCTGTCCGGCGTCTCGAGCGCCCTCTTCTCGAACAGGGTGTGGACGACGTCCACCTGTCCCTCCGTTCACCCGGCCTTGGCGTCGTGGATGCCGCGGACGGGGATCTCGCCGGTGGCGACCTGGTTGAGGATGAGCCTGGCCCACTCCTCCACGCTGCGGTTCATCCGGCGGGCCGCGTCACGCCACGACTGCTCCTGGTCGGCGGGTACGTCTATCTGGATCACGGCCTTCTGCCTGGCGTTCTCCGGGACCCGGCCGGAGAGGGCGGCGGTGCGGTGCGCCTTGATCTGGCTGCGCAGGCGGTTGCGGGACCAGTTGAAGCGTTCCGCGCGGTCCAGCCAGAGCGTCTGCTCGTGCTCGGGGAGCGCGGCCACCTCCGCGTGGTGCTGGAGGCTGAGCCTGTCTCGCCGGCGGGATACCGGGAAGCGCCGGGCGACCCAGGCGTAGTTGCGCAGGGTCTGGATGTCGAGGGAGCTCTCCTCGACCGCTCTCTTGTAGCGGTCGGTGTACTCGTTCTCGCCGTAGACCAGCCAGTCGCCGAGCCACCAGGCGGAGGAGTCGGCGATGAGGGAGATCTGGTGGCCGATCCGGCGCCAGGTGTCGAAGGGAAGGCTCACCGGGAGCTGGAGTCCGGTCCGCCTCGGCTTGGCGGACGCGTCCAGGGCGAGTTTGGAACCCTGGGAAGGGGTGGTGCGCGGGCCGGGGACGGATGGTCTGTCATCACGTGGGGGCGGCGCCTGGCGGTTCGCCTCTCGGTTGGGGGAGAGCACCTGCATGCGACTTTTCCTCCGGATTTCTGTGCATGTGGAGTGAGTCAGGTCGGTACCTTACCCACGGTTTTCGGTAGCGCACTTTCGATCATGAGTAATTTCCAGATGCCCTTTCCGGGGTGTGGCGGAAAGTTGGAATCAGGTCGATGGCCAGCGAAAACTCCATTGTCCTTGGCGATTATTTTTGTTCTGTGATATGCGCGTCCAGGCAAAATGCGACCTATCGGAAACGGAATTAGTCCATGACCTATCCAGGGTTTCGGTCCGCGAATACACGCACGGTACGTCGTTACGCGATCGCGTACGGTCTCGCCGTCGTGCTGCCCGCCGCGCTGGCGCTGCTGATGCTGGGGTTCGACGCGGGGACGGCCACCGGCCCCGTCCCGATGCCCTCGGTGGGGGTGGGCCGGCAGCAGCAGGTGCCGGCCACCCCTCTGCTGCTGTTCTCCATCACCGTGGTCGTCGCGCTGGCCCATCTCGGCGGAGCCGCCCTGAGGCGGCTCGGCCAGCCCCGGGTGATCGGGGAGATGGCCGCCGGCATCGTGCTCGGCCCCTCCCTGCTCGGCGCCGTCTGGCCCGAGGCGTACCGTGCGCTGTTCCCCGGCGCCGTCATGCCCTACCTGAACCTGCTGGCCCAGTTCGGACTGGCCTTCTTCATGTTCCTGGTCGGACTGGAGCTCCGCGGCGACCTGCTGCGCGGGCGGGGCCGGATCGTGCTGCTCTGCGGCCAGGCGAGCGTGGCCATCCCGTTCGCGCTCGGGGTCGCGCTGGCCCTGCTGATCTACGCGCCGCTGGCGGCCGCGCCCGTCGAGTTCCCGGTCTTCGCGCTGTTCGTCGGCGCCGCGCTGAGCGTCACCGCGTTCCCCGTGCTGGCCAGGATCCTGCTGGAACGCGGGCTCTTCCACACCCCGACCGGGGCGCTGACCATCACCTGCGCCGCCATCGCCGACGTGACCGCGTGGTTGCTGCTGGCCGTGGCGATCACCATGGCCAGGGGCTCCTCACCCGCCGAGGCGCTGCGCACGCTCGGTCTCACCGCGGCCTTCGCCGTCGTCATGGTCGGGGTGGTACGGCCGCTGCTGGCCCGGCTGCTGCGCCGGGGGCTCTCCCAGGAGGCGACGCTGCCCGTCGTCATCGTGGGCCTGCTCGTCTCGGGGCTGCTGACCGAGCTGATCGGCATTCACCTGATCTTCGGCGCGTTCCTGTTCGGCGTCCTGTTCCCCCGCGACGGTGACGTGCGGCTGAGGCGGGTCCGCGAGCGCACCCAGGACTTCACCGCGTCCTTCCTGCTGCCGCCCTTCTTCGCCTTCATCGGGCTCAACACCCAGATCGGGCTGCTCGGCCAGGACCTCGCGATGTGGGGCTGGTGCCTGCTGATCCTCGCCGTCGCGGTGGCGGGCAAGGTCGGCGGCGTGTCGGCCGTCGCCAGGCCGCTGGGCGTGCCGTGGCGGGAGGCCTCGCGGCTCGGGGTGCTGATGAACTGCCGGGGCGTGACCGAGCTGGTGATCCTGAGCATCGGCCTCGGTCTCGGCATCATCACCCAGGCGCTTTTCACCATGCTGGTGATCGTCGCGCTGGTCTCCACCGCGGCGACCGCGCCCCTGCTGGAGTTGCTGGACCGCCGGGACGCACGGCGCGATCGGGAGGTACGGGGGACGGCGGAGGCCCGGGTACGCCGGTCCGCCTGAGCGGCCTCAGGAGGCGCGGGGCAGCACCCGGGGCTCCGCGCCCAGCTCGCGCAGCTTGGCGCGGACCTCGCCGGGACTCTCCCCGGCGACGGTGAGCCGGGAGGTGGCGAACACCTCGCCGTCGGCGTCGGTGATCGGGGCGCCGCTGTAGGGGACCTCGCCGCTGAAGCGGGCGGCGCAGAGGTGGTCGCGGAGCTCGGGCCTGGCGTGCAGGGAGAAGATCGGCAGCCGGGTGGCCATCGCGGCCAGCCGCATGGTGCCCGACACCCGGGGGTTGATCTCCAGCAGGTGCACCTCGCCGGCCGGGGTCAGCAGGAACTCCGCCTCCAGGTAGCCGTGCGCCTCGGCCAGATCGGCCAGCCGCTTGCCCACGGCCCGCAGCTTGCGGTCCCAGGTGCCGCCGAGCGCCGGGTCCGGGCAGAGCCGCAGCCGCTGCCACGGCGGCACCAGGTCCTGGCTGGTCGGACCCTTCCACACCGGCGGGAAGGTCGCCGTGCCGTGCTCGTCGCGGTAGATCAGCACCGAGTACTCGACCCCGTCGACGTACAGCTCGCCCAGCTCGTTGGGGGCCAGACGGCACTCGCCCGCGCGGGCCAGCCGGGTGCCGACACTCTGCGTCCCGTGCCGGTCCTTGATCACCACGGGGGTGTCGGGGCCGGCCTCGGGCAGCGGTTCACCGGCCCGCGCCCACGGTGGGGAGACCAGGCGGTAGCGGTCGAAGAACTCCTTCATCAGGATCTTGTCGCTGCCCAGCGAGGCGCAGAGCCGTGACTGGCACTCGGCCCGATGGCCGAGCTCGCGGAGCCGGAACGCGAGCAACTGGTCGCGGCCGAGCGTCGCGTGGCTGGAATGGAAGATCACCGTCACCCGCGGGGCCCGGCCGATCGCCTCCAGCAGCGGGGCCACGTCCACGCCGGCGTCCTCCCCGGTGAAGACGGCCCGGTCCTCGGGGGCGAGGTCGACGAAATGGCCGAACCAGCTCTCCAGGCTGGCGGGGGCGACGGCATGGATAACGGGAAACGTCTGTCGGCTCATTTGGATTACTCCGGAATCGACGCTGGAAACAGGGACGACGTTACGCGGTACGGGCCATCGAGAATGCCTCGTCGAACGCCTCCAGATACGCACCGACCAGCGGCGAGTTCTGTTCCCAGAGGAAATTCACCGGCAATTTCATCCAGCGGGCGAACAATTCCGCGGAACGCGGAAACGGGCGGTCGTTCACCGTGGCCGCGGCCCGCACCGCGGCGGCGACCTGGGGTGACCAGTCAGGCGCGGTGCCCTGGAAGAGGGGGAAGACGTGCAGCGGCCGGGTGGCCGGGGCACGCACCTTCAGACCGCGCTCCTGGCCGGCCGCCACCAGGCCGTCCCTGCTGAACGGGCACTCCGGCGTCACCTCGACGACCCCGTCGTACCACGCGCCCATCGTGACGCCCTCGGCGATGGGGGAGGGGCGCACCCCCGGCAGCTCGCCGAGCCCCGAAGACAGGGCCGACACGTTGGCCACCCGGCGCTCCACCAGCTCGTCCAGCCGGTCGAGGTGGCTCTGGGCCAGTACCGCGCCGGGCGTGGAGATGCGGAAGTTGCCGCCGAGACCGGTCAGCAGGAACGGCCGGTAGCGGACGGCGTCGATGGTCAGGTCGGTGCGGTGCCGGAAGTTGGTCAGCAGGCAGGCACGGGCGAAGACGTCCTCGGAGTCGGTCAGCAGCATGCCGCCCATGCCCCCGGAGACCAGCTTCCTGCCGCCCACACTGAAGATCGCGATATCGCCCAGGGAGCCCACCGGCCGGGAACGGAAGGTGGCGCCGTGGGCGTGCGAGCAGTCCTCGACCAGGGCGAGCCCGCGCCGGGAGGCCACCGCCCGCAGGGCGTCCATGTCGCAGCTGTGGCCCCACAGATGGGTGACGACGATCGCGACGGTACGCGGCGTGACCAGTGCCTCCACGGCCGAGGGGAGCACGTTCCCGGTGGCGTCGCCCGCGTCGCAGAGCACCGGCACCGCGCCCAGCAGGAACAGCGGCGAGGCGGTGCTGAAGAACGTGAGGTCCGGGACGATCACCTCGTCACCGGGGCCGATGCCCAGCGCGAAGTAGGCGGCCAGCAGTCCCGCGGTGCCCGAGGTGAGCGCCAGGGCGTGGGCGCGGCCGTGCCGCTCGGCGAACGACCGCTCCAGCTCGGCCAGCTCGGGCCCGTAGTCGTAGTCGAACGTGCGCCCCCGCGTCACCAGTTCGGCGACCCTGGCCGCCACGCCGTCGTCGTAGACCGGCCATTCGAGCGGGTGCGGCGGGCCCGTGAGTCCACCTTCCAGCGAGCTCACGCGTCCACCTCCCGGCGCGCCACCAGCCTGGTCACCGCGTGGGTGTGCGGCTCCTCGTGGCCGGTGTGGGTGTGGGTGGAGTCGGTGTCGGTGGCGCTCAGCAGGGTCCATCCGTCGTACCTGGTGAGGTACCAGTCGTGGGGCAGCAGGACCGGCAGGCGCATCTCGCCGGCGGGAGGCCGGTAGGCGTGGCCGCCGTTGAACATCAGCAGGGCGTTGACCCCTCCCGGGGAGGTCGCGGCCTGGAGCCTGGCGATGACGTCGGCCACCTGCCTCTCGTCCCGCAGCCAGTGCAGGACGCTGCACGCCAGCACCCCGTCGAACGAGCCGGGCGCGAGCCGGGTGGTGCGCGCGTCGCCCCGGCGCCACTCGATCCCGCCGGCCCCACCGCCGGTACTGTCCCAGGCCCGCGCGCCGTTCTCCAGCGCGGCGGCCGACACGTCCATCGCCAGCACCCGCGCGCCCCGCTGGGCGAGTCGCACCGCGTTGCGCCCCTCGCCACACCCCACGTCGAGCACCGTGGGCGCGCCCGCGCCAGGTGGAGCGGAGGGCGGAGCGATCTCTTCGGGTGCCGGGGGCAACGAGAGCGCGTCCGCCAGGGTGTCGGAGATCCCGTCCGGCCTGCGCCCCCACAGGCAGGTGGTCCGGGTGTAGCGGGCGTCGCAACCACCGTCGTCGTAGCCGTTCGATCGTGTGTGAGGTCTCATCTGGCGGAGGCTAGGCGCGGCCCTGAGCACCGTCAACGGAGGTGGGCGGCCGCCGTGCGCCGCGGGGTCCGCGCGGGTACGAGCCTCGACTTGTCGCGCGCCGGGTTCACCCGGGTGGGGTAGTCGCCGGTGATGCACCCCTCGCAGAGGCCCTCGCCCGCCGCGCTCCCGAGCGTGTGCCGCATGCCCGCCACCGACAGATGCGCCAGGCTCGTCGCGCCGATGATCCGGCACACCTCCTCGATCTCGCGCCCGGTCGCCACCAGCTCACCGGTGTCGACGATGTCCACCCCGTAGTGGCAGGGCGAGATCAGCGGCGGCGCGGCGATCCGCACGTGCACCTCGCCCGCCCCCGACTCGCGCAGCAGCGCGACGATGCGCCGCATGGTGGACCCGCGCACCATCGAGTCGTCGACCACCACGACCCTGGCCCCGTCCACCGGCGAGCCGACGGAGAACTTGCGCCGCAGCCTGCGCTCACGCCGTCGCAGGTCGGGCTCGATGAACGTCCTGCCCACCCGCTCGTCACGGACCAGCGCCCCGGCCAGCGGCAGCCCCGCGGCCCGCGCGTACCCGCGGGCCGCCGGCACGCCGGAGGCCGGGACGGCCACGACCAGGTCGGCGTCCACCGGGGACTCCAGGGCCAGCCGCTCACCGAACGCCACCCGCGTCGCGCCGGTTCTGGTGCCGCCGATCCTGGAGTCCTGCCTGGTCAGATAGAGGTGCTCGAAGACGCAGAAGCTGCGCGGGGCGGGCTCCGCCACGCGGTGCGCCCCGATCGGGCGGCCGTCGCGCAGCACCAGCACCTCACCCGGTTCCACCTCCCGCTGCTCGGTGCAGCCGAGCGCGTCGAGGGTGCAGGTCTCCGAGGCGACGACCGCCCTGCCCTCGGTGAACCCCGCCACCAGGGGGCGCAGGCCGTGCGGGTCCCGGAAGGCCACGAGGTACTCGCCGACGGCGCACACCACCGAGTACGCGCCCCGCAGCACCCGCGTGGTCCGCGCGACCCCGGCCACGATCGGGCCGGGGGCCGCGGGGTGCCGGTCCTTTGGGCCGGGAGCCGAGGCGAGTGCCGTGCCGGGTGTCTCGCCCGCGTCGGCGAGCAGGGCGAGGATGATCTCGGAGTCGCTGGTCGAGCGGAACCCGTACCCCTCGCGGCCGAGCCGGGCGCGCAGCTCGGCGGCGTTGACGAGGTCCCCGTTGTGCGCCAGCGCGATGCGCCGTGCCTCATGTACGAAGGGCTGGGAGTTCTCCGGCACCGTGGCGCCGGTGGTGGAGTACCGGGTGTGGGCGACCGCCACTCTCCCGGCCCGCCAGGCCGCGAGGCCGTCACGGGCCGGGTCATCGTGGGACGAGTCACCACAGGCCGAGCGCGAGGCGAAACCGAGCGCCCGCCGGACCTGCACGCCGCCGGGGCCGGCCACCGCGATGCCCCAGGACTCCTGGCCGCGGTGCTGCAGGGTGACGAGCCCGTCGAAGGCCGGTTGCCCGGCTGTTCCTCCGTTAACGGATACGCCGACTATTCCGCACATACGCTCCCCTTCAAAACCTTAACATTTCCCGAAAAATGCGTTAAATCGCTTCTGTCTGGCCATGGCATTGTTCTGCCGGCAGGCCCTATCGAATGATGAATGAAGCGAAGGAGATCCAGAATGTCGGAGGACGCCGAGTACACGGTGGTGCGCAATCACGAGGAGCAGTACTCCATCTGGTGGACCGACCGTGACATTCCCGAGGGCTGGCGGAGTGTCGGCCACAGCGGCACCCGCGAGGAGTGCCTGGCCCACATCGAGGAGGTCTGGACGGACATGCGCCCGCTGAGCCTGCGCCGGTGGATGGACGGTGAGCGGTCCTGACCCGCGGGCGCACCGACGAACGGTCCCGGAAGGAACGGTCCCCGAAGGAGGAGCCGATGGACACGATCCAGGAGCACGACGCGCGCCTGGTCGTCGAGGAGTGGAACCGCACCGAGTTGGCCGACGAGCCGGCGACCGTCATCGAACGGTTCGCCGCCCAGGTCGCCAGGTCGCCCGCCGCCACGGCGCTGACGGACGAGGAGGGCACGACCCTCGGCTACGACGAGGTGCGCCGCGCCGCCAACCGGCTGGCCGGGCACCTGCTCGGCCTCGGCCTGCGCACTGAGGACCGCTGCGCCATCTACCAGCGCCGATCGGCCGGCATGGTGGTGTCCATGTTCGGCACGCTGGCCGCCGGGGGCGCCTACGTCCCGATCGACGAGGGCAACCCGCCCGAACGGGTCGAGGCGATCCTGCGCGACGCCGGCACCACCGTGGTGCTGGCCGACTCCACCACCGAGGCCGAGGTGCCGCCGGGCCCGTGGTTCGTGGTGAACGTCGACGACCACCCGGGAAGGGAGGAGGACGATCCCGGGGTGCCGCTGCACCCGGCCAACCTCGCCTACGTCATGTACACCTCCGGCAGCACCGGGACGCCCAAGGGCGTCCTCATCGAGCACCGCGCGGTCACCGCGTTCGTCCGGGGCGCCCAGCACCTGTACGGGCTCTCCCCGCAGGACCGCCTCGTGCAGTTCTCCTCGATCGCCTTCGACGTCTCCACCTTCGACGCCTTCGGGGCGCTGCTGTCGGGGGCCACCCTGCACGTCGCCGCCGCCGAGACCCGTACCTCCGCCGAGCGTTTCCGCGACCTGCTGCGCGAGCGGCGCATCTCCGTCTACATGGGCACCCCCGGCATGCTGAGACTGCTGGAGCCCGGCGACTTTCCCGACCTGCGGGTGCTCGCGGTCGGCGGCGAGAGCTACTCGGGTGAGTTCACCACCCGCTGGGCGGCCGGGCGCAGGTTCGTCAACAGCTACGGGCCCACCGAGACCACGGTCGGCGTGATCACCCAGGAGTGCCGGGGAAGCTGGGACACCTCACCGCCCATCGGGCGCGCCATGCCCAACCACCGGGCCTACGCCCTGGACGCGTCGATGTGCCCGGTCCCGATCGGCACGGTCGGCGAGCTGTACGTCGGCGGTCCCGGCCTCGGCCGCGGCTACCTGGACCGTCCCGGCACGAGCGCGCTCTCCTTCGTCCCCGACCCGTTCGCCACCACGCCGGGCGAGCGGCTCTACCGCACCGGCGACCTGGTGCGCTGGACCGCCGACGGCGAGCTGGTCTTCGCCGGGCGAGCCGACCGCCAGGTCAAGGTACGCGGTGTCCGCGTCGAGCCGGAGGAGATCGAGCAGACCCTCCGCAGGCACCCGGCGGTCGCGCACGCCGTGGTCGAGGCGGAGGCGCGGGGCGACGGCGACGCCCGCCTGATCGCCTACGTCGTCTCCACGACGGGGGAGCCGCCCGGCGTGACCGAGCTGCGCGAGACCGCCGCCCGGTGGCTGACGGCCCCGCTGGTCCCCAACGAGTTCGTCCACGTCCCGGAGATCCCGCTCACCCCGGCAGGCAAGGTCGACCGCGACGCCCTGGCCGCGGCCCGACAGGAACGCGCCGGCGCCGGCGTCGGCAGCGGCGCCAGTACAGACGATGGTGCCGAGTGGACGCCGACCAGGCGCAGGGTGGCCGAGGAGATCGTGAAGCCGCTGCTCGGCGTCGACTCCCTCGGCCCGCACGACCACTTCTTCGAGCTGGGCGGCACCAGCATCCAGGTCATCCAGCTCCTCGGCCGGGTCCGCACGATCTTCGGCATCGAGGTGCCGGTCGCCGACTTCTTCGACCGGCCCACCATCGCCGGGGTCGCCGACGCCGTCGACTCAGCGGTCCGCTCCGATCTCAAGGACATCGTCCGCGAGGGCTGGGACGACATCGCCGACCGCTACGCCGCCTTCCAATCGGAGTTCTCCGACGGCCCCCGTATGCAGTGGACCGGCCACCTGCTCGCGATGCTGCCCGCCGGCGGCTCGGTGCTGGAGCTGGGCGTCGGCGGCGGGCACGAGTCCTCGCGCCGCCTGGCCGAGGCACACGCCCTCACCGCCGTCGACATCTCCGCCGAGCAACTCAAGCTCGCCGAGAGGACACTGCCCGGCGCGACGCTCGTGCAGGCCGACATGGCCCAGGCGCGGTTCCCCGACGCCGCCTTCGACGCCGTCGTGTCCATCTACACCCTCACCCACCTGCCGCGCGAGGAACTGCCCGGCCTGCTGGGCGACATCGCCCGCTGGCTGAAGCCGGGCGGTCTGCTGCTCGCCACCCTGATGACCGAGGACATCCCCGGCGCGATCGAGGAGTGGTTCGGCTCGACCATGTTCTTCTCCGGCTTCCCCACCGAGGAGAACCTTCAACTGCTGCGCGCGGCGGGCCTGGTACCCGAGCGCGAGGAGGTCGTGGCACAGCGGACACCGCTCGGGGAGTCGCGCTTCCTGTGGGTGATCGCCAGGAGGACGGAGACAGCGTCGTGACCGGACTGCCCGTCCGCACCGCCCCGCTCTCCTACCTGCAGGAGCAGCTCTGGTTCGTCGAGCAGGACGATCCCGGCAACGGCTCGTACAACGAACTGAAGGTACTCGTCCTGGACGGCACGCTGGACGCGGCCAGGCTCGGCCGGGCATTGGAGCGGGTGGTGGCCCGGCACGACGTGCTGCGCACCACCTTCGTCTACCAGGGAACCGAACCGGTGCAGGCGATCTGGGCGCGGGGCCCCGCACTGCGCGAGGCGTCCGTCGGCGGCGAGCAGGCGCTCATGGAGTACGCCCGTGAGGTCGCCGAGGCCCCCTACGATCTGGCCTCGGGGCCGCTGCTGCGCGCCTCGCTCGTCACGCTCGGCTCGGAGCGGCAGGCGCTCGTGCTCGGGGTGCACCACATCATCAGCGACGGCTTCTCGATGAACCTGCTGCTCGACGAGCTGGACGCGGCCTACCGAAGCGAGCCGCGCGGTGGGACCTCGATCGAGCCGGCGGGCGAGACCTCGGCCAGGTCGCAGGGGGAGTCATCGGGTGGGCCGCTGGACGAGCGGCCCGCCCAGTACGGCGACTTCGCCCGCTGGCAGCGCGAGCAGTTCGCCGGCGGCCGCCTGGCCGCCGACGTCGAGCACTGGCGGCGGGCGCTCGACGGCGCGCCCACGGTGCTGGAGCTGCCCGCCGACCGGCCCCGGCCGCGCCGGCGGGACAGCGCGGGCAGGCGCGAGCGCTTCCCGCTCGCCGGTGACCTGACCGACCCGCTCGGCGAGGTCGCCGAGCGGGTCGGCGGCACCCTCTTCACAGTGCTGCTGGCCGCCTTCGCCGCCACCCTCTACCGCTACACCGGACGCGGCGACATGGTGCTGGGCACCGGCGCACCCGGCCGTCCCGGACGCGAGTTCGACGGCACGCTCGGCTTCTTCGCCAACATCGTGCCGGTACGGCTGCGCCCGGCGGGCGAGGTCCCCTTCACCGAGCTGGCCGACGCGGTCAGCGAGGCCGCCTTCGACGCCTTCGACCACCAGTACGTGCCGTTCGAGAAGCTCGTGGAGTTCCTGCAGCCCGAGCGCGACGCCGGGCACACCCCCCTGGTGCAGGTCGTCTTCACCATGTGGGACGCCGGCGCGGCCGAGTGCTCCATCGGCGGCGTGCCCGCCGCCGAGGTCGAGGTGACGCGCGGCCGGTCCCGCTTCGACGTCGCGGTAGAGGCGGTACGGCGGGGTGACCGGGTCGACTTCTTCGTCGAGTACGACGACGCCCTCTTCGACGAGGCCACGATCGCCCGCCTGATGCGCCACTACGAGCGGGTGTTGCGGGCGGTCGCCGCCGACCCCGCCCAGTCCCTCTCGGACATCCCGATGATCTCTCCGGAGGAGTGGGCCACCCTCACCCAGGGCGACGTGAGCGTGCTCGATCCCGACGGCAATGTGCTGCCCGCCGGGGCCGTCGGCCAGCTGGTCCGCCGTTCCGGCGAGCACGGGCACACCGGCCGCCTGGCCGCCCGCAGGCCCGACGGGCGGGTGGTCGAACGCGGACGCGAGGACCGGCTGGTCAGCTTCGGCTCCTTCCAGGTGCAACTGGAGGACGTCGAGGAGGTCCTGCGCGCCCACCCCGCCGTACGCGACGCCGCGGTCATCGCGGTCGAGGGCGGCGCGGGACGGGAGCTGGTCGCCTACGCCGTCGCGGAGCAATCGCCCGGCGATCTGCGGACCGTTCTGGTCGAGCGGCTGCCGCAGTACATGGTGCCCGCCGCCATCGTGGCGGTCGACCACATCCCGCGCGGCGAGGACGGCCGCATCAGGACCGCCCTGCTGCCCGAGGCGGCCGAGATCGGCGAGCGGGCCGGGCTGCCCGCCCTGGAGGCCGCGCTCTGCGTCATCTGGGCGCGCGTCATGAACCTCGACGAGGTGGAGCCGGACGACGACTTCTTCGCCCTGGGCGGCCACTCGATGCTGGCGGCCCGGCTGGTACGCGAGATCGCCTCGGTGCTCGCCGTACGCGTCCCGCTGATGGCCCTCTTCGAGCACTGCACCCCCGCCGACCTGGCCGACTACCTGGCGGCCAGGTATCCCGCACTGGAACACACGCTCGCCGACGCGAGCCGCGCCAACCGCGCGGGGCAGCCCATGATGGGGCAGACGACCGGCGGTGCCGGTCGCATGAACCCCACCGCGGGACAGGCCGGGGAACCGGAGCCGGAGCAGACGCCTGACGACACGGACCGCGCCGAGCCCGCCGGGCAGGCCGTATCGGACGGCGCGGAGCCAGGCGGCTGCGCGCTTTCCACCGCGCAGCTGCAGATCTGGATCAACGAGCAGCTCGCGGGCGGCGACGCCCGGGACTTCATCGCCGCCGTCACCTACCGGGTGCGCGGCCCGCTCGACGTGGACGCGCTGCGCGGCGCTCTCGACGCGCTCGTCGCCCGGCACGAGAACCTGCGCGCCCGGGTGGCGCTGGTGGGCGACGTGCCGGTGCTGCGCTTCGACGCCGGGGTGCGCGTCGAGCTGCCCGTCGAGGACCTCACCGGCCTGCCCGAGGCCGGGCGGGCGGCGGAGGCGGCCCGCCGTACCGCCCGTGACGCCGAGCGCGGCTTCGATCTGTCCGCCGCCCCCCTGATGCGGGCCACTCTCTACCGTCTAGGCGACGGCGACCACGTCCTCGCGCTCACCCAGCACCACCTGGTCACCGACGGCGTCTCGATGGGACTGCTGGTGGGCGAGCTCGGCCGGCTGTACTCCGACCGCGACACCGCGCCCGCCACACCGCACCTGCGCTTCTCCGACTACGTGGCCTGGGAGCAGGCCTGGCTCGGCGGACCCGAGGCCGCCGCCTCGGAGCGGTTCTGGCGGGAACGGCTGCGCGAGGCCCCCGAGCTGGTCCTGCCCAGGACGCGCGATGGGCGGCGGGAGAGCCGCGACACCGAGATGATCGCCCATCATCTGCCGCCCGCGGACTCGCGCCGGCTGCTCGCGCTGGCCAGGCGGAGCAGGGCCACGCCCTACATGCTGGTGACCGCCGCCTTCGCCGCGATGCTGGCCCAGTGGAGCGGCCAGGACGACGTGGTGATCGGCACCACCGCCGACAACCGCCCGCTGCCCGGCCTGGAGGGCGTGGTCGGCTGCTTCGTCAACATGGTGGCGCTCCGCCTCGACTGCGGTGGCGACCCCAACTTCACCGAGCTGGCCGGGCGGGTGCGCCGGACCGTCCTGGAGGCGTACGCGCACCAGAGCACCCCGTTCAACGAGGTGGTACGGGCACTGAAGATCCACCCCGACCCGCGCAGGATGCCACTGTTCCAGGTGACCTCCGACTGGGCGGGCGACGGCCCCGCGGTGCCGGAACTGGCCGGCTGCGAGGTCGGCTTCGACTACGTGCACACCAGGGCCAACCGCTACGAGCTGGAGATGTACGCCGGGATGGCGGGGGAGCGGGTGGTGCTCGACCTGGAGTACGCCGTCGAACTCTGGGACCGGAAGGAGGCCGAGGACCGCCTGGCCCGGGTGGCCGCGCTGCTCACCCGTGCCGTGCTGGCCCCGGACACGAGGCTCTCGGCACTGCTCAGCTGACCGACCGCAACCCGGATGTGGCGATCGGCTGTACCGAAGGAAGATTCATTAAATTTGACACAAGCCCTGCCGGTTTATTTGCGAAGATCTCTAATTATGTGCGCGAGCCAACCCTCGAGCTGACCCGGCATGCGACATCTGGGCGGCTCCCGTCGGCAGGGTCGTACTACAGCCTGTCATGTCGTAGCCGGTCGCGGAGGGTTCGTGCGACCTGTGCCATGAGTGCCTCGGCTCCTGGCTGGCTGATGGCCGGTACGCGGGATTCGGTGAGTACGGCGACGGCGAAGGCCTGGCCGTCGGTGTGCTCGACGACGCCGACCTCGTGCCGGAGGTTGAGCAGCGTTCCGGTCTTGGAGGACCATCTGGAGGCGTCGGAGCTGAAATCGGGGGTCAGCCTCTGGCGCAGGAGGTTGTCGGCCATCAGGTCCCGTACCCGCTCGGCCACGCCAGGGTTGATCGAAGCCGGGGTCCACAGTGCCTGCAGGAGTTCGACGAAGGCCCGCGCGGATCCCGAGTTCGCGCGGGTCACGTCCAGTTGCGGGACCCGGTGCCCCCGCCCGGCCGTTCCCGCCTCGATGGCGAGGAAGTGGGCGAGGTGGACCTCGCCGGGATCGAGACGTTCCGCCGGAGTCTCGATGAGCTCCTGGACGGTGTGGCGGATCGCGATGCCGTGCAGCCCCAGCCCGTGCAGCATCGCCGAGACCTCGGCGGGCGGGGTGAGGGCGAAGAGCGCGTCCGCCGCCGTGCTGTCGCTCACCGCGATGCTGAGGTAGAGCAGGTCGTCGATGGCGACCCGGGTCGGGTGCCGGAACCTGCCCAGCCCGGTCGGTCCCGGCACGGTGATCCCGGTCGGCCGCACCAGGATCTGGGTGGAGCCGTTGAGTTCCCCCTTCCGGATGCGTTCGAGCGTCGCGATGGCGAGCGGGACCTTGACGAGTGAGGCGATCGGGAACTCCAGGTCCGGCTCGATACCGATCTCGTCACCGGTGTGCAGATCCCGGACCAGGAACGATCCGTTCAGTCCGGCGTCGTCGAGCTCTCGCCGGAGCTGTCGCATCAGCTGCTCGACCTTGATGGTGCCCCTCCGTCTTGGTCATGCCTGGTCGTACGCGCCGAGGCAGCGGGCGATCGGGTGCCAGAGCCGGGTCCGGATGCGCTCCGCGTCGTTCCCGACGGCGGCCGACACCTCGAAGCCGCGGACGAGTTGGATCTCGCCGACGGGGCGCCAGTGTAGCCCCAGTTCCTGGGCCTGCCCGACCGGGCAGAGCAGGAGATCCGCCGAACCGAGGACCTCCGCCACGGCGGAGGTGAGCGTCGCCGAGACGCCGACCTGCGCGGGCTGGAGACCGACGGCGTCCCGGATCCGGAACATCGGGTCGCGGATGTGCGGGACGTCGTCCTCGGGCTGGATCCAGATCCGGCGCCTCGGTGACGACCGCGCGGCGCGGCCGGCGCGGAGCGTCTCGATGTAGATCGTCTGCACGGGGAGATCCGCGGCGCCGGCGAGTCCGAGCCGTACCGACCAGGTCGCGTCGCCGGGCGGTACGGCGATGAGGGCGGCGCGGACCTCGCGAGAGCGGACGAGTTCCGCCCGTTCGGCCGGTGGGGCAGTATGAAAGTGCAGGTAGACGCCCTTTTGGCGGGCCTCCGCGTCAAGGCGTGCCAGGTCGCGAACGGGCACGATGCCGGGAACGGCGAGCCGGAGCGGACTGAGCTTGGCCTGCTCCGCCTCGTACTCCATGTCGTCGGCCAGGCGGACGAGACGCTTCGCCGACGGAAGCATGTCCCGGCCGAACTGGGTGAGTACCGCCCCGCGCGACGACCGGTCGAACAACTGCTCCCCGAGGTGCTTCTCCAGGGCGGCGATCCGGCGGCTCGCGACCGACTGCGGCACCCGGGTGGCCGCAGCCCCCTCCGTGAAGCTCCCTCGCTCGCTCACATTGACGAACGCTCGCCAGGCTCCGAGGACGTCCACGAGATGATCGTATGCCGTTTCAGCATAGAACTCGCCACTTTCGTCTTTGACCGCATCAACCGGCGGCGTGAGACTGCCTGTCGCATCCAACCCGCAACCGGAAGGCATCACCATGCGTCTGCGACACGCCGCACTCTCGGTGCTGGCATCACTCACGCTCGTCCCGCTGATGGGCGTCACCGCGGCAGGCCACGCGTCCGCCGCCTCGCCGGTTACCCGGGTGGTATCGGGAGAGGCCCAGGCCAGGAAGGAACTGCGCACGCTGGAGGCGTCCTTCAAGGGCCGCATCGGCGCGTACGCCATCGACACCGCCACCGGTAAGACGGTCACCTATCGTGCGGGCGAGAGTTTCCCGATGCTCTCCACCTTCAAGGCGATCGCCGCCGCGGCCGTGCTGCACAAGGCCCGCACCTCAGAGCCCGGCCTGATGGACAAGGTCGTGCGCTGGACGGACGCCGAGGTGAAGGAGAACTCCCCGATCACCAAGGATCATGTCAAGGACGGGCTGACCGTCGCGCAGCTGTGCGAGGCGGCCATCACCCGGAGCGACAACACCGCGGGCAACATGCTGCTCAAGCAGCTCGGCGGCCCGGCCGGCCTGACCGGCTACTTCCGGACGCTGAAGGACCCGATCTCCCGGCTGGACCGGTGGGAGACCGAGCTCAACGACTGGAACCCCAAGGAGAGGCGCGACACCACGACGCCCGCGGCCATGGGCCGTGACCTGCGCGCGGTCACGGCAGGAAAGGCCCTCAACGCCAAGGACCGGGCGCGGCTGAACACCTGGCTGATCGCGAACCAGACCGGCGACGCCCGCATCCGCGCGGGCCTGCCCAAGACCTGGAAGGTCGGCGACAAGACCGGCACGACCTCGCAGTACGCGGCCGCGAACGACATCGCGATCGTCTGGCCCGGCAAGTCGGCCGCGCCCATCATCATGTCGATCTACACCAACGGCAGGGCCGCGGACGCGGTCCTCGACAACCAGGTGATCGCGGACACCGCCACCATCCTCGCCCGAGGCCTCGGCAGGCTCTGAGGCGCCTGGTGGGGTGACCGCCCACGGGCCACCGGGGCCCGCGAAGACGGCATCGAGCGCGCCGGCCGGGCGATCGTGCCTCCCACGGTCGAGCACAGATCTTTCTCCTGGTTCAGCGGGGTGAATTGATCAAGGCCCTGAGACGGTGCTGGTCGCACCGGCTCGGGGCCGTCTCTCTTTCTCCAGGTGACCGGCTCGGGCCGGGCGGGGAGTCCGTACTCCCACGGGTGGGTGGTGTTCGGTGAACAGCGCAGGTGGCCACGGCCGCCGCGGGTGAGATCGCGAGTCGCAGACCGAGAGTTTGCATGACCATGCAGCGCAGTGCATACTTTTGTTTATGTCCAAGGTTCTCACCTCCCTGCCCGCCGGCGAGCGCGTCGGCATCGCCTTCTCCGGCGGCCTCGACACCTCGGTCGCCGTCGCGTGGATGCGCGACAAGGGTGCCGTTCCGTGCACCTACACCGCCGACATCGGCCAGTACGACGAGCCCGACATCGCCTCGGTGCCCGGCCGTGCGGTGACGTACGGCGCCGAGATCGCGCGCCTGGTCGACTGCCGTGCGGCGCTGGTCGAGGAGGGCCTGGCCGCGCTCACCTGCGGTGCGTTCCACATCCGCTCGGGCGGGCGCGCCTACTTCAACACCACGCCGCTCGGTCGTGCCGTCACCGGGACCCTGCTGGTCCGGGCGATGATCGAGGACGACGTGCAGATCTGGGGCGACGGCTCGACGTTCAAGGGCAACGACATCGAGCGGTTCTACCGGTACGGCCTGCTCGCCAACCCCCACCTGCGCATCTACAAGCCCTGGCTCGACGCGGACTTCGTGTCCGAGCTCGGCGGCCGCAAGGAGATGTCGGAGTGGCTGCTCGCCCACGACCTGCCCTACCGCGACAGCGCCGAGAAGGCCTACTCGACCGACGCCAACATCTGGGGCGCCACCCACGAGGCCAAGACCCTGGAACACCTTGACAACGGCATCGAGACCGTGGACCCGATCATGGGCGTGCGGTTCTGGGATCCCACGGTCGAGATCCTCGCCGAGGACGTGACCATCGGCTTCGACCAGGGCCGCCCCGTGACGATCAACGGCAAGGAGTTCGCCACCCCGGTCGACCTGGTGATGGAGGCGAACACGATCGGCGGACGGCACGGCCTGGGCATGTCGGACCAGATCGAGAACCGGGTGATCGAGGCCAAGAGCCGGGGCATCTACGAGGCGCCCGGGATGGCGTTGCTGCACGCGGCGTACGAACGGCTGGTCAACGCGATCCACAACGAGGACACCCTGGCGAGCTACCACACCGAGGGACGGCGGCTCGGCCGGTTGATGTACGAGGGCCGCTGGCTCGACCCGCAGGCGCTGATGCTGCGAGAGTCGCTGCAGCGCTGGGTCGGCACGGCGGTCATCGGTGAGGTGACGCTGCGGCTGCGGCGCGGTGAGGACTACTCGATTCTGGACACCTCAGGCCCGTCCTTCAGCTACCACCCGGACAAGCTGTCGATGGAGCGCACCGAGGACTCGGCGTTCGGCCCGGTGGACCGGATCGGCCAGCTCACCATGCGCAACCTCGACATCGCCGACTCGCGCGCCAGGCTTGAGCAGTACGCCAGCCTCGGCATGGTCGGCACCACCCAGGCCGCGCTCGTCGGCGCCGCCCAGGCGGCCTCGACCGGACTGATCGGCGCGATGCCGCAGGGCGGCGCCGAGGCCATCGCCTCACGCGGCGAGGTCTCCGGCGACGACGAGATGCTCGACCGCGCCGCGATGGAACTCGGCACCGACTGAACCGCCGCCGTCTACGGCACCTCTGAAACGACGCGACCCAGGGGTTCGAGCGGACCTGGTCGGCGGCGAACGGGGAGTCGCCAGGTACGGTGCCGGACTCTCTCGTGTACCAGCGGGCGAAGGGTTCGGGGTCGGTGCAGCGTGGATCGTCCAGGTCCAGCAGGTAGTGCGCGACGTCGAGGCCGAGAGCCTCGACGTCGCGGGCCTCGACCACCGGCCTGACATACGGGTTCGCGGCCAGCGGGCGGATTCGCTCTTGCGGGGCCGCGACTCGGGGGCGGACCTGCAACGGAACCGTTTCGTACGTTAAGCCGGTCTGGTCAGGTCAAAGGGGACCCCCGGCGGCGCGGACGGCGCGGGCGCCCGCCGCACGCAGGTACGCCAGCAGCTCCGGCGGCTCGTGCACCTGGAACTCGCAGCCGAGCATGAGCAGCCGGGAGGCCAGCCACTCCAGGGTGTCGGCGCGCCCGTGCAGGCGGCAGCTGTGCTCGTCGATCGGCTGGACGTCGCCCGGGGCGGTGCCGAGCCGTTGCACCACCTGGTCGGCCGGAAGACGCAGGGTCGCCAGCACCTCGTAGGTGGGTGCCGACGAGTACAGCTTGTCGATGATGAAGGCGGCCGCGTCCTGCTCGGGCGGCTCGCGGGGCGGGACCCGCACGCCGGTCGGCCGCGGATCACTGATTCGGTCGACGCGGAAGGTCCGCCAGTCGTCGCGATCGTTGTCGTAGGCCAGCAGGTACCAGCGGCGTGCGGCCGCCACCAGGCGGTACGGCTCGACCAGGCGTCTGGTCTCGCTCCCGTCACCCGTCTGATAGGCGAACCGCAGGCGTTCGCGGTGGGCGACTGCGCCGGCGAGCACCGTCAGGTTCTGCGGATCGACACTCGGCCCGTTCCCGGTCAGCATCGAGACCAGGGCTGCGGCCAGTGCGGCGACCCGGTGCCGCAGCCGGGACGGCAGCACCTGCTCCAGCTTGGCCAGGGCCCGCACGGACGCCTCCTCCATGCCGTCCACCGGAGTCCCGGCCGCCATGCGCAGGCCGACCGCGATGGCCACCGCCTCCTCGTCGTCCAGCAGCAACGGAGGCATGGCCTTACCGGCGGCGAGCCGGTAGCCGCCCACCGCCCCCATCGCCGCCCGTACCGGATAACCCAGCTCGCGCAGGCGATCGACATCCCGGCGGATCGTCCGGGGGCTGACTCCCAGGCGCTCGGCCAGCTCGCTGCCAGGCCATTCACGCGGGGTCTGCAGCAGGGACAGCAGTTTGAGCAGTCGTGCGGGGGTGTCGCTCATGGGGTCCATCATGCCCGGCCATCTAGGTCAGGAACTGACCTAGATGGTTCCTACTCTCGATCACGTCACCGCGACGTACCACCCGGGCCTGCCTGGGGACGACGTGGCGGGGTATCGCGCACCCACTGAGGAGAGTCATGAGCACCGAGGTCCGCCCCTTCCACATCGATATTCCTCAGGCAGATCTGGACGAGCTGCGCGATCGGCTGGCCCGCACCCGATGGCCCCGGCAACTTCCCGGTGAGGAGTGGAGCCGGGGCGTCCCCGCCGGCTACCTCAAGGACCTGGCCGAATACTGGCGCGGTGAGTACGACTGGCGCCGGCACGAGGCGCGGCTGAACGAATTTCCGCAGTTCACGACCGAGATCGACGGTCAGGACATCCATTTCCTGCACGTGCGTTCCCCCGAGCCCGGCGCCCTGCCGCTCATCCTCACCCACGGCTGGCCGAACTCGTTCGTGGAGTTCATCGACCTCATCGGCCCCCTCACCGATCCCCGCGCGCACGGCGGCGACCCGTCTCAGGCGTTCCACGTCGTCGTGCCGTCGGTGCCCGGTTTCGGGTTCTCCGCGCCGCCGCGTGAGACCGGCTGGAACGCCACGCGCGTGGCGCGGATCTGGGCGGAGCTGATGCGCCGCCTCGGATACGACCGCTACGGCACCCAGGGCGGGGACTTCGGCGCGTACGTCGCCCCGGAAGTCGCCAAGGTCGCCCCGGATCACGTGATCGGCGTCTATGTCATCAGCGGGCTCGGCTTCCCCACCGAAGACGACGTTCCCGAGATGACCGACGACGAGCGGGCGGCCTACGCGCAGCTTCAGAAGCAGGACTGGATGAGCGGCGTGGACCATCATGGGCTGCTGCGCGCGGCGCCCCAGACCTTCGCCTACGGGTGGCACGACTCTCCGGTCGCCGCGCTGGCCTGGATGATGCAGAAGTTCAAGGAGTTCACCACCGCCGCGAAACCGCCGGAGCAGGTGATCGATCGCGACCTGATCCTCACCAACGTGAGCCTCTACTGGCTCACCGGGACGTTGGGAACCTCCTCCTGGCCCTACTACGACAGCACGGGCTTCGGCTGGCCGGAGGGTCAGACGGCGGCGCCGACCGGCGTGTACAGCGGGCCGCCCGGAATCCGCCGGCTCGCCGAACGGCACAACACCATCCTTCACTGGCCGGAAGGCAATCCGGGCGGCCACCACTTTGTCGCCATGGAGCAGCCCGATAGCGTCGCCGCAGACATCCGCGAGTTCTTCGGCAAGGTCCGCTGACCTTCGCTCGCGGCCGCGTCTCTCACGCCCGGTGACGCGGCCGCGCCTCGGTCTATAGGCCCGGCGCTGGAATGCGTGTGACCAGCTGCCACACCGATTGATTTGGGGCGTGTGGCGCGATTCTTACCAGCGCCGGCCATCGGGACGAGTCCATGAACGCTGTGTAACGGTCTGATCGCTTACCGGTCGTATCGTGGCGGTGGGGTCCTGCGGTGCGGACCATGCCGGTGGAGTTTCTCAGCGGTCAAGAAGCGGCTGCCTATGGCCGCTACCGCGCTTCGGTGTCGCAGGCAGATCTTGAACTGTTCTTCTACCTGGACGACGACGACCACACGTTGATGGCGCGGGCGAAGCCGCGAGGTGATCACAACCGCCTCGGGTTCGGTATTCAGCTCACCACAGCGAGGTGTATCGGCAGGTTCCTGACCGATCCGCTGGTGGGGGTGCCGACCGAGGTCGTCGACTTCCTTCGTCCGAGATGCCGCTGGAAGCGGTGCTCGACGGGCTGGCCGAAGGCCGCGCCAGGTTCGGGATCCGGAGCCGGTTGCTGCTCGGCCAGTCCATGCGGCATCCTGGAAAGTACTTGACGATATGGAAACTAGAAAGTACTTTCCAAGTAGGAAAGAAGGAGGGAGCAGCCCATGGAGATCACCCCCGAAGAAGCCGCGCGGTCGCTGGCTCAGGTTCGCGAGACGCAGCACAGGGTCCTGCGCGCCGCACCGCCGATGTTCCCCGCCTGGTATCCGGTGACGGTCTGGATCTTCATCACCGGAATGCAGTTCGTCACCGAGATCACCCCCGCCTGGTGGCTCTGGATCGCGGTGACGGCCCTGTCGGCCGGCCTCGCCGTCGCCGTCCTCAAGTTCGTGATCGACGTCAGGAACGCGAACCTGCGCCCGCACTCCTCCATGACGGATCCATGGGCATGGGCCGGCTTCACCGCCTGGCTGATCACCACCGGTCTCGCGGGCTTCGCGCTGGCGTTGTGGCTCAAGGAGCTCGGCGTCGCCTATCCGCGCACCGTCATGGGCGCGATCATGACCGTGGTCGTGGCGGTCACCGCGCCCCTCCTGGCCCGGTGGATGTCCGCGCGGACCGCTCGGCGGGCGGAGACGCCGAAACGATGACGTCGCGACTCGACCCGGCGATCCACGCGCCGACCCGGCTGCAGATCGTCTCCCTGCTGGCCGCCGCGGAGGAGGCCGAGTTCGCCTTCGTACGCGACAACCTGGGCGTCAGTGACTCGGTGCTGTCCAAACACGCGAGTGCCCTGGAGGCGGCCGGCTACGTGAAGATCCGCAAGGGATACGTCGGCAAGCGCCCCAGAACGTGGTTCAGCCTCACCCGCGAAGGGCGCGCGGCCTACACCGGCCATGTCGCCGCGCTCCAGGCCATCGTCGCCCGGTCCGGCCTCTCGGTCCTTCCCGACTGAGGAAGAACGCGCGGGGGCCGGGTTGGCCGGATGCGGCACGTGTGTGTTCCCGGCCGCCGAGATCGCCGACAGACCAGCCGCGATCATGCCCTACTCCACTGCACTGCACGCCGAATGATTCGGAAGATATCCGAAAGTTTCATCGGCCAACCCTGGGTTGGGCCGGGCAGAGTAGGGCTATTGAACAGGCGTAATGCCTGCTCAAGAAATCCTTGACCAAGATCAGGCTTTCGGGAGTCGTTGACAACTCGCGGGGTCGGACCGACACTTTCGCCATCGCACCGATACTTTCGCTGCCGTTGGACCTCAACCACTGTCGATCCGAGTCACCCGCCGCGACCTGCTCCTCCGGTCGTCGACCGCACGACGACCGGCCAACCCCCCACGTGTACGACGCCGACGCGCGGTGGCCGTCCCCCTGGTCACCGACAGCCCCGCCGGGTCGTATCACGCTGCCCGGCCTCCCGGCCGGCCTTCACGAGGAGGAAGCACGCGCATGAACGACGCCCCCGCCCGCCCGAAGAGCCGCAGACGCGGCCGCATCAGGCTGCTCGTCGGCCGTGCCTGCGCCGTAGCGCTGGCCGTGGCCGTGGCGATGCTGCCCGGCCCCGCCCACGCGGCCATCACCTCCAATCAGACCGGCACCAACAACGGCTACTTCTATTCGTTCTGGACCGACAGTCCCGGGTCGGTCTCCATGGAACTGGGATCCGGCGGCAATTACAGCACCTCATGGAGCAATACCGGGAATTTTGTTGCCGGTAAGGGCTGGAGCACCGGCGGACGCAGGACCGTGAACTACTCAGGCAGCTTCAATCCGTCCGGCAATGCATATCTGACTCTCTACGGGTGGACGAGAAACCCACTCGTGGAGTATTACATCGTCGACAACTGGGGCACTTACCGGCCCACCGGAACGTACAAGGGCACGGTCACCAGCGACGGCGGCACGTACGACATCTACCAGACGACGCGAACCAACGCCCCCTCCATCGAAGGCACCAGAACCTTCAATCAGTACTGGAGCGTCCGGCAGTCAAAGAAAACGGGCGGAACCATAACCAGCGGCAACCACTTCGACGCATGGGCCCGTTACGGAATGAATCTGGGCAGCCATGATTACATGATCCTCGCAACAGAGGGATATCAAAGCAGCGGAAACTCCAATGTAACGGTGGACGGCTCTTCCGGTGGCGGCGGCGGTGGCGGTGGCTGCACCGCGTCGCTGTCCGCAGGGCAGCAGTGGAGTGACCGGTACAACCTCAACGTCTCGGTCAGCGGTTCGAGCAACTGGACCGTGACGATGAACGTCCCGTCCCCAGCGAAAATCATCGCTACCTGGAACATCAGCGCGAGCTACCCCAGCGCCCAGGTGCTGACCGCCAGGCCCAACGGCAACGGCAACAACTGGGGCGTGACGATCCAGCGCAACGGCAACTCGACCTGGCCGACGGTCTCCTGCAGCGCGAGCTGATCTCCGAACACCCGAAACACCACACCTGTGGCGCGGCGGCCCATGGCCGCCGCGCCACACCGCTGCCGGCGCGCGGCGGCTCGATCAGGCCGAGGAGACGGTACGCGATCTACTGGCCCTTCGCTCCGACATCGACGACCCGGCCGTGACCGCCTGGCAGATCACGGTGGTTCCCGTCCTGGGGGAGGAACTCGCCGCGGAGGTCGCGCGGACCGGGGAGGTGCACCGGTTGCCTGATGACGCGGTCAGCCGGGGTGATCAGGCCGGTTCGGGAGTGATGCCGTCCAGAGCCTCAGCGGGCCTGGCGCTGCCCGAAAACGTTAGAGGTTTTCCCTTTTAGTGCCGAAGCATCGGGAAAGACTGACATATCACCTCATCGAGGCTTCTAGTGTATTTTGGAGAATACAACCACATGCAATAAGGGTGTCCTTTTAACGGGGGCGCCCGTTGGGGCGGCCTCGAACTCTGAGTTCACGCCAGGTTCGTGAGAAAAACTCATAAGCCCCAAAACGGATGAGACCCACCGAACATCCCCCATCTCAATCACCATGCGTAAGTAACTGTGGCCGGAATCTGTCACTCCACCTGCATTCGAGGTCTTGCGCCCCTCTGTCATCAATGATTAGCTCGCTTACGTGACGGGCGCGCCAATGTATACGGAGGATGAAACTCAGGTCGAGTTAATCGCGATTCGTCCATGACGGGTCTCCTGCAGACCCTGATCGTCGGTGACATCGTCGCCGGACTGATTCGAACTGCTTGAACAGGGCGTGAACAGGGGGCAATGAGGCCCTCTCGTGCCATCTGCCACCATCGCCGATCGACATCCCCTCTCGAAGTTGGACCGTTCCAATCTGCCGGAACGGCCCAGCGGCGGCACGAATGCCGCCTCGTGTCCCCGGGTGCCGGGGATCTCTTTCTCGCTCGACGCATCGCCGCAGATCACGCATTTATTCGCGAGAACCTTCATGTGGTCGTCCGGGAATTCAATGCACCATGCCCGAATTCTCGTCCAGGCGCGACCATATGGGCGTTCTCGACGCCGGATCGTTTGGAGTCTCCTCCGTGACGAGTTCGCTTTCCGATGTCCAGAGTTCCTTTCCAGAGCCGACGACCGGCGAAGGCTACCGGTCACCCATGCCGGGCCTCGCCGCGGCCTTCGACCCCGAACGTTTCCATGACGGCGCCGTGGACATCGTCAGCCGCCTGACGACGTATCTGGGCGACCGGTCGGTCCGGGGACTCGACCTCCTCGATCCGGCGGTGCTGCTGAAGGCCGCGCGGGAACTGATGACCCCGGAACGGCGGCGCATCGCCGACTTCGACGCCGACCGGGTGAACCAGATCGTCGACCTGTACACGGAGACCGGCATCCCGGTCTACTCACCCGGCTACATGGGACGGCAGTTCTCCGGTGTGGTGCCACTGGCCAGCCTCATCGACCTGGTCGGCTCGGTGGTCAACCAGCCCTCCTCCTTCTATGAGGCCGGGCAGCTCCCCAACGTCGCCGAGCGGCTCATGGCCGAGGAGCTCAATCGGTTCATCGGCTGGGACCGCGACCGGTTCGCCATGGTGACGACCTCGGGGGGCTCCCTGGCCAACCTGACCGCGCTGCTGGCCGCCCGCAACCGCGCCTTCCCGCAGATCTGGACGCGCGGCGCCGGCGGCATGTCGGGTCCCCCGGCCATCGCGGTCAGCGAGGAGGCCCACTACAGCGTGACCCGGGCGGCCGGGGTGCTCGGCATCGGGGAACGGCAGATCGTCCGGCTCCCGGTCGACCGGGCCGGGCGGATCCGCCCCGATCTGGCCGGCCCGGTACTGGACGAGGCGCACCGGCGCGGTCTGCGACCGTTCTGCCTGGTGGCCACGGCCGGGACCACGTCGATGGGCGCCTTCGACCCGCTGGAGGAGCTCGCGGCCGTGGCACGCCGGTATGGTCTCTGGCTCCATGTGGACGGGGCGCACGGGGCGAGCCTGCTGCTGTCGGACCGGCACCGGGACAGGCTGCGCGGCATCGAGCAGGCCGACTCACTGACCTGGGACGCCCACAAGATGCTGTTCATGCCGGCGCCGTGCACACTGCTCTTCTACCGCGACGGCGCGACGGCGCGCGGTGCGTTCCGGCAGCGCGCCAGCTACGTCTTCGACGAGGAACCGGACGTCTACAGCGCCTACGACAGCGCGGACAAGAACTTCGAGTGCACGAAACGCCCGATGATCATGCCGCTCTGGACGGTCTGGTCGGTCTACGGCCCGGCGCTGTTCGCGCAGAGGATCGACCGGCTGTGCGCGGTGGCCCGGCAGGCGTACCGGATGCTCGCCGCCGAGCCGGACTTCGCCGTGGCGCACGAGCCGGAGTCCAACATCCTGTGCTTCCGGTACCGGCCGGACGGCCTGGAACCGGCGACCGTGCACCGGCTGCAGCTGGAGATCCGCAACCGGATCCGGGGCGGCGGGCGCTTCTTCATCTCCAAGGTCGACATCGACGGGGTGGCGGCGCTGCGCGTGGTGGTGATGAACCACCTGATCGACGCCGACCACCTGGCCATGCTCATCGCCGAGATCAGGGACATCGGGCAACGGGTGCTGCGCGCGAGCGCCGCGGCCCGGCACGACCAGCGGAATGGGAGTCATTCATGACCATGACGGATTTGGACATCGCCGCCTCGACGGAGCTGGCGGCACGGCTGATCCCCGAGGAGGAGCTGCGGCCCCGCTCGGTGGACGACGTCACCCGGCTGCCGTCGTTCGCGGGGAAGCTGGAGGAGTGCGGGCGGCTCACCGGAGTCCCGTACTGCGAGTCCCCGCTCGACCTTCAGAACGCGCTGGTGTTCCGCCGGCTTCAGCAGCTCGTCGGCGTCGCCCTGCTCAACCCGCTGTGGCGCGAGCGGCTGCACTACTTCGGGATCCGCGGCGCCCCCGCCGACATGTCCGAGTGGGAGCGGATCCCTCTCTCGGACAAGACCGTGCAGCGGGACATGTTCATGGGCGCACGGGCCGGGATGGTCGTGCCGCTCGGCCACGGCGGGTTCGAGGTGGTGGCCAGCGGCGGCACCGGTGACGGCATGCCCCTGGAGATCGTGTACTCCCTGCGGGAGCTGCGCGACACCTACCGCATCGCCGGGGCGTTCATGGGCGCCTACCAGCTCGGCCGCTACCTGCGCGGCCCCGCGCCGCGCTGGCTGTTCACCACCCTGGCCGACTACCAGATGTGGAGCAGCGGGACCATGGTCGGCGGCGTCCTGTCCCACGTCCCGGGGGTCAACTACATCGGCGCGGGACCGGTGAGCGCGCCGGTGCTGGAGCACATGTTCTCCTACCCGGGCCACAAGGCGCTGATGGGCATCACCGCCGGCATCGCGCTCCTGCCTGAGCTGGGCGCGGGCCTGCCCCCGCACGCCAGGGAGAGCTTCCGGGTCGCCATGTACGGCAGCGGCTCCCTGCCGCAGCGCAAGCGCGACGAGCTGCGGGCGTTCTTCCCCAACGTGTCGATCCTCAGCTACTTCGCCGCGACCCAGGCCGAGTGCGTCGGGCTCCAGCTCGACCACACCTCGCCGGCGCTCTCCGCCGTGCCGGGGCTGCACCTGGTGGAGATCGTGGACGAGCACGGCCGTGCCGTCGCCGAAGGTGAGGAGGGCGAGCTGGTCGTCACCCGGCTGCACGCCGACGAGACGCCGCTGCTCCGGCTCAAGCTCGGCGATCGGATGATCCGCCGCCCCGCCCTGAACGGTCCCGGGCTGCGCACCGAGCGATTCGAGTTCGCCGGGCGCACCGCCGACGTGCTGCACCTCAACGACAGCCAGTACTCGGCGACGCTGGCCTACGCGGCCCTGCGCGGGCGGCTGTGCTCGACGGCCGGCGTCGACCTGGACCTGGTCGCGCACGAGGTCCAGTTCCACAACCACCGTGAGGACCGGACCCTCACCCTGCTGGTGGCGGTGGACGACGCCGAGGGTACGGCCGCGGCCGTCGAGCACGCCCTCGGCCCGAGCGGGACGCGGCAGCTGTTCACCCAGGCGCTGCCGAGCTCCCTGTCGCTCTTCAACGACCGGGAGGCCAACGCGGCGGCCATCGAGCAGACCGGATACGGGTTCCGGCTGGTGTTCGTGCCACCTTCCTCACCGCAGATCGAGCGGACCACCGTCGGCAAGACGCCACTGGTCAGGGACCGGGGCTGAGCACCTGGTGGCCCGTACGCCCGAATGACATCCGACAAGGGAGGATCGATGAAAGACAGGATCAGCATCGTCGTGATGGTCGACGCCGTCGGGGCGTTGTCCGACCGGACGTTGCACAACGGCAACCTCTCGCTGGTCGACGACAGCTCGGCGGGGAGCAGGCACCAGGGGACTCCCGACCTCGTCACGGTGGTGGTCCCGGGACAGGTCGTCCAGTGGACGCCCATCCACGTGGACGTGCAGACTCCGGTCGAGATCAAGGCCATCGAGTTCCTGTCCGGTGTGACCGTCTCGCCCCCGGCCGACCAGACCGTGCCGCCGTACCCGGTGGAGCCCGGAACCGTTCCGGAACCCGCCGCCGTGCCCGGGGCGGGGGCCGACGCCACCGACTCCAACGGGCACGAGAACTACGACCTCCTGGTGTGGGAGGGCGTCGTGCCCTACGACATGACGCCCGGTGTCCCGTACCGGTACCGGCTCTCCCTCAAGCTCCACGAAGGACCCAACAGCGTGCTGCACATCGACTCGCCCGCGCTGCTGCGCGTGTGAGCCACGTTCTGCGAAAGGCGGTTTCATGGCCCAGCAACACGGGATCATCGTGCTCTTCGACGTCGAGAACGCGCTCCGGACGCGGTCGCTCGACGGCAACACGTACTGGTTCGACAACATGAAGTTGCTCGGCTCGGTCGGGGTGGGCACCGAGCAGCTGGTGACGATCGTGCCCGGCACCCATTTCCTCGACGGGTCGCAGGCGACCGAGCAGGTGCTGAACTGGTTGCCCGCGGCGCTGGGGTCGATCCCCCCGACGGTGCCGCGCAACTACCTGGCCGAGCAGGAACGCGCCGACGACCGGCGCACGCTGGAGGAGCTGGCCGCGCTCAGCGGCGAGGGCGGTGTGAGCGGCGCCGATCTCAAGCGGCTGCAGCAGCGGGTCGGCAAGCGCGCCCGCAAGTCGGGCGGCGGGCGCGGCCTCACCGAGGCCAAGCTGCTGGACGTCACCGGCAGGACCACGAGCAGCCCCGGCGCGTACAACTACCCGGCCCCGGTGATCACCGATATCACCGGCCAGGCCGTCACCGAGAAGATCATGTACCCGGCCCAGTACGGGTCACCCGACATGATCTACGACGGCTGGTACTGGGCCGCGACCGTGGACACGAGCCGGCCCGGGGTCTACCCGTACACGGTGCACGTCCAGCTGCACGAGCTGGTCGAGCAGGACGACGAGCTGGTCTGGCAGTCCGTGGACCTGACCTGCGAGTCCAGCCTCAAGATCATCAACGATCCGAAGCGCAACGGGTTCACCGGCGCCGGACTGGGCGTACTTCCCCTCCCGTCCGTCCCGGCCGCCGGCTGACCCGGTCCGAACCGGAGCATTCTCGACTGAAGGAGTCGCATGCCCCCGAGGAACAGACAGTCCGAACGCCGGCCCGCCCGGCCCGTCCGGCCCGTGACGATCACTGCGGTGGTCGACCCCGTGGCCGCGCTGGCGTCGGAGAACCTGGACGACAACCTCTACTTCTATGACACCAACGGGGCCGCAGGGTCCACCGGGTTCGGCACCCCCGAGCTGCACAGCCGGGTACGCAAGGGCGACACCCTGCTGTGGAACGTGATCCCGCTGGAGTGCGAGACCTACGTGGCCCTCGCCGACATCGAGATCGACCCGCAGATCGCCGAGCCCACGCGAAAGGTGTATCCCGGCACCGACATCGTGTTCTGGACCGCCGAGGTCAAGCAGGACCTCACCGAACCGGTCCCGTACCGGCTTTCGTTCCTGCTCGGCACCGTCGGCACGCCGTTCACCCCCACCGCCCGGCCGGCCCTGGCCGGTCCCGTCAACGAGGGAAAGGGAGGCCGATGACCCAGGAATACGCGGCTGCGGACTTCGCCGATCGCGGCCAGCTCAACTCCGTCCAGCTGAACGTGGTGACCCTCGTCGACATGGAGAAGGCCGCCGCGACGAAGTCCCTGGACGGCTGCCTCTACATGATGGACAACAGCGTCGGCGGGGTCGGGCAGGGCAGCGACCACCTGGAGACCATCTGCAAGCAGGGGCAGGTGATCAACTGGATCATCCGCCCGATCGACATGCACCGCCGTCCGGACGGCACCTGGCCTCCGATGCCGAAGATCAACAACCTGGTCTTCCTCGACATCGAGAAGGGCGACGAGGACGACGTCGCCGAACGCCGGATCATGACCGAGCTCAAGATCTACGGCGCTCCCGACCGGATGCGCGACCAGTACACCGCCGTCTACTACTACTGGGCCGGGGCGGTGATGAGCGACGCCCGGCCGGGGCTCTACCGCTATCGGTTCGTCCTGGAACTGGAGAAGGAGCACGGCACCGACAAGCTGTACCTGAACTCGGCCCGCTATCCCGCCCTGCGGGTAATGCCCGTCTGACGGTCTTCGGGGCCGCGAGCACGATGCGGTGAAGGTGGAGGTCATGGTCGCCGCCGGGCGGCGACCATGACCGACCGGTGCGCGCGGCCCGACCGTCATCGGTACGGGTGGAGCCGGGGCTACCGCCGGTCACGGGGGCGCACGTGTCCGGCGTGTCCGGGACACGCCGGACCCCGGCGCCCTTCCGGCCGGGAAGGTCGTCCCGCGTGTCCCGGTTTCCGCACCTGCCACATCGTTGCAGGCCGGTATTTGATTCGGTGCAGAGGGTAATCACTCCAGGTGAATCGAGGTCATGTGCGGAATGCGGGGCTAGCATGATCCAGACGATGCCCGACCGCGCAGCGAACGGATCCGCCCATGACGACCACCATCACCGTGATCGGCGGCCCGACGGCCCTACTGGAACTCGGCGGGCTGCGCATCCTCACCGATCCGACCTTCGATCCGCCGGGAGATCACCCCGTCGGGCCGCTCACACTCACCAAGACCATCGGCCCGGCACTCTCCCCGGCCGACGTCGGCCGGGTGGACCTGGTACTGCTCAGCCACGACCAGCATCCCGACAACCTGGACAGGCTGGGCCGCCAGATGATGTCCGCCGCGCCGCTGACCCTGAGCACGCCCGAGGCCGCCGCGCGCATCGGGGTCACCCCGATGCACCCCTGGCAGCACCACGACGTCGGCCGGGTGCGCGTCACCGCCGTTCCCGCCCTGCACGGCCCGCCGGGATGCGAGCCCATCGTCGGCCAGGTCACCGGCTTCGTGCTCACCGGTGACGGGCTGCCCACCGTCTACATCAGCGGGGACAACGCCTCACTGGAGTACGTGGAGCTCATCGCCGGGCGGTTCCCGGTCGTCGACGTCGCGCTGCTGTTCGGCGGCGCCGTCCGCACGCCCATGATCGACGAGCGGCTCACCCTGAACGCCACCGAGATGGTGATCGCCGCGCGCCTGCTGAAAGCCCGGCACGTCGTGCCGCTCCATGTCGAGGGCTGGACCCACTTCACCGAGAGCCAGACGGACGTGCACGCCGCCTTCTCCGAAGCCGGCCTCGACGATCTGCTCGTTTCTCCCACTCCGGGACGACCGGTCTCCCTGGGGTCTGTCCACACATGATCACCCCAGGTGCGGCTGGATGATCGTTCGTGGTGCGACGAGGTGAACCGACAAGGCCTGGCAACGGATCGAGCCCCTGCTGCCCGCCACGGACGGCAGGAGGCGCCCCCGGCGCGACCATCGCGAGGTCGTCAACGGCATCCCGTGGCGGCTGCGCACCGTACCTGACCGGCGGCAACATCGTGGACTGCGCCGCCTTTCGCCTCGCGGGACGGACCTGGGGGGACTTCGGGGCTTGGCCGGGCGGCCCTATCTCCCACCTCCGTGTCGCAGAACGGATGCCGGGGATCGTGTCCGCAGCCGGGGCAGGCGGTGCCGTCGGCGATGTCGGCGGCCAGCTTTCTGAGCACGTCGTCGAAGCGGCGTAGATGCTCGTAGTCGCCGAAGGCGGGATCACCGACGAACTTGGCACAGTAGTCGGCGATGGCCGGCGGGGAGTGCCGGGTGAGGGCCTCGGAGATCCTTCTCAGCAGCCGGGAGCGTAGCCAGGCCGGAGCGCGGCGGTAGTGGTCGGGCAGCCTGCCGAGCAACTCGGCGGCCATTCGGGACAACTCTTCCGGGTTCGCCGCAGGCGTCGGTGCGGCGCCCGGCCCCCTACGGTCCGCAGGCTCGCCTACGGCGAGAAGAGGTGGGTTTTCGCTGATCTTCTCGGGGTTCTGGTCTTCTTGCTTTGCTGCTCTTCTTATACGGGTGGGTTTTCCTACGTTGGGTTTCCCGGCGTAGGCCGCGACCTGGGGTTTCACGGTGTCCGTGCTGGTCGGGGCCAACGGCGGGTTTTCCGGCGCAGGCTCGTGGACGGTGAGTCGCGGCGACCAGGGGTCGCAGATGATGTAGGTGACGGCGCCGAGCCTGCCGTCGCGGCCCCGTTCGCGTTCGCGCAGCAGGTAGCCGTACGCCTCCAGCTCCCCGATGGCGGACCGGGCCGCGTCCCGGCCGTCCGGGGCGGCGCAGACGATGGTCTTCTCCGAGACCCGGAAGCCGGTCGCGTGCGAGGTCAGCCAGGCCAGCAGGCCGCGCGCCTTCCACGACAGCCGCAGGTCACGGATCCAGAGGTTGGATATCCGGGTGAACCGGTCGGAGGGCGGCTTCGCCTGCCGGATGCTCATCGTCCGCCCTCCGAGATCGAGGAGACGATCGTCTGGCGGGAGAGAATGTTTGATACGGGCGCGGGCGCGCGGGTACAGTCGAGCACGGATCTTTCTCCTGGTCTAGCAGGGTGAATTGATCAAGGCCCTGGGACGGTGTTGGTAGCACCGGCTCGGGGCCGTCTTTCTTTTTCCGGGTGACCGGCTCGCTCACGCCCTTCCGGGCGCCGTGGCACGGTCTGTCGTTCCGGCCCGCCCGCTCACCCGGGCTCGCCGATCTCTCGGCAATCCCCAATGAGCTGGGCCGACGCGCCTTTTTAGCACACACCGCCCGGACGTTTCCGCTGCTCTTGGAACATCTCCGAGTGTTGTATCCGGCACCCGCCGCCCAGCGCTGGGGGAGGGGCATCAGTGACTCGGTGCTGTCCAAACACGCGAGTGCCCTGGAGGCGGCCGGCTATGTGAAGATCCGCAAGGGATACGTCGGCAAGCGCTCCAGGACGTGGTTCAGCCTCACCCGCGAAGGACGCGCGGCCTACACCGGCCGCGTCGCCGCACTCCAGTCCATCCCCGCCGCGCTGCGTGAACACGCCCTGACCACCCGGCTGGCGACGCCGGCTTCACCGCCTTCACCAACCTGGTGGCCGGTACCCCCGCGCTGCGCGACTATGCCCAGAACATGTGGCTGCGCCACACTGCCGCACTCGCTTAGGCCATCGCCGAGGAGAGCGGCCTCGCCGCGGGCGACCCCATCTGCGCTGCCCTGGCCCACTTTGCCCTCGAAGCCCCCCGCGCGGCCTACGCTCACGACAACCCCCGCAAGGCCATCACCCGGGCCTTCGACCTCCTGGAACACGGCTGGAGCGCGCTCACCCAGATCAAGGCGTGAGCAAGCGCCTTGCCGCGGAATGGCGCGCGTCCGGGCGGCCCTCCTCACACCGGGCCGCCCGCTGCAACGGGCGGCCGAGGCGGGATTACTCGTCGTCGGTGGCGTCCTTGTCGCGGAGTGGCCGCAGACCGCTGGGCAGGTTCGGGAGCTGGAAGGAATACCGGCCGAGCATGTTGATGCGGTGCCGCACGAACGGCGAGAGGCGGGCCACGCCCTCATCTCGGACGTCGAAGCTGTCGGAACGCAGCTGGTTCACCGCGGCGTCGATGTACCGCGTGTTGAACAGCGCGAGGGCGTTGAGGACCAGGTCCGGGGCGCCGAGCTGGTCCTCAACGCCGTCCTGATAGCACTGATAGAGCTGCCCGGCGCGCTGCAAACATGGACACATCAGTCATTCGACTGCCACCGGAGCCTTGTGATCGTCGGCGTCGCCAGCCCGCTCACCTTGCCCAAGCGAACATCGCGTTTGAAGCGCGTGCATGCGGACCGGGCTCTTGTCAGCCGGCGTGGGCGATGTCCAGTTCCCGTTCTCGGATGGACTTGGTGTTGCTTCGCAGGGAGCGCAAGGCATTGCCGATCACCGGGAGCCGGAGGCTGCGCGCCATGACCGGTCGGAGGGCGATCTGCCGCTGGTTGCCGGGGGTGACAAAATACTGCTGTTCGACGCCGTTGGCCTGGTAGTAGGTCATGTGCGGGCGGAGCTGTGCCTCCCAGGCGCGCAGAGCGCCGCGGATGTCACCGGGGTGACGGTGCAGCATGCTGCCGAGCAGGTCGGCTCCGGCGAGCCCGGCGGAGATCCCCATGGCGGAGTACAGGCTGGGGCACCACGCGGAGTCGCCGACCAGCACAACCCGGCCGTGCGACCAGGCGTCCATGCGGGGTTGCTCCACTGAGTCGAACAAGAACTCGTCGGCGGCGTCGAGCGCGTCAAGCGCCTCGCCGAGCAGCCGGCCCGTGGGCTGAGGTCCGTACGCGGCGCGGACCTGTTCGGCGGGCCGACCGGTGAACTCGGCGTCGACGTCGCCGGTGCGGTACGAGAAGAGCACGGTGGGCGGGTGGTCGGCGAACGGAAAGACCCACATGGCCCGGCTGGGTTCTAGGAGACTCGCCCCCTCGTGCGGGGAGAGCCCGCCGACAGGGCTTGGCAGCATCGTCGCCGCGATCATGTAGCCGAGCCGATGCAGATATCTGTCGTGCGGGCCGAAGACGAGACGCCGGACCGTGGACCGCAACCCGTCGGCGCCCACGACGAGGTCGAATCGCTCGGTCACGGATCCACCATCGTGTTCGAGCGTCACCTCGACGCCGGAGGCATCCTGCTCGATGCGGGTGGGGGTCGTCGCGTAGCGGATCTCCACGTCGTGCGGGAGCGCGGCGAAGGCGGCACGTTCCACGTCACCACGCAGCATCATGCGAGGCGAGACCGGCAGATCCCCGAACCCCAGGCCGGGTTTCCGGACGCCGGCGCGATCCACCGTGTAGGTGATGCCGTTGGGCGGCGATCGGTCGGGGATGGCGTCGAGAATGCCGAGTCGCCGCGCCGCGGCCTGGCCGGCGCCGAACAACACGACGAAGTAACCACCCGATCGACGGTCCGGCACTTTCTCCACGATCACCGGATCCCAGCCGATGCGCCGAAGGCCGATCGCCGTGGCGATGCCGCTGACGCCGAGACCCACGACCAGGGCCCGTCTCCTACTGCGGCTCAACGAAGTCATGGCTTCCTCCTCGGATGTGACGGCTAGGGGACGAAAACGATGCGGTCGTCGGTCTCGGCGGTCCACGCCTGCGCGACCTGGGCGAGGGGTACGGCGCGGGCCCGTACGTCGATCGCGCCCGCAGCCACCGCTGAGGCCAGCTCCGGCAACTCGGCGAGGAAGTCCCGGGCGGGGACCGAGCCGATGCCGCTGCCGACGATCTGCAGGCGGGCGGAGCGCAGTGCCGCGGAGGGGATCGGCGCGGTCTGGCCGGCGATGGATCCGATCTGGATCCAGGTCAGCGGGGCGGTGCGGTCGGCGCGGGCGGTGAGCATCGGAATCATGGCGCCGGCGGCGGATTCACCCCACACGTAGTCGATGACCACGTCGACGTCGGCTGCGTGGCGGATCTGGTCGAAGGTGATCGTCTCATCGGCGCCGAGCGCGGTCAGTGCCCTCAGGCGGGTGGTGTCGCGGCCGGCGGCGATGACCTGGGCGGCGCCGAACAGTTTGGCGATCTGGACCGCCATCCGTCCGGCGTTGCCGGTGGCGCCGAGGACGAGGACGCGCTGACCGGTGTGGAAGTCGACGCGGCGGCGCAGCGCGACCCAGGACGACATGGCCGGGTTCATCGCGGCGGCGATCTGCACGGGGTCGATGCCGTCGGGCAGGATCACGCTGCGGCGGGGGTCGATGAGGGTGCGGTCGGCGAACGTCCCCAGAGCTGTGTCGTCCAGGGCCACGTAGCGGACGTTGCCCTCCTTGTCGCGTACCACGCCGTCGACGCCGGGGACGAGCGGGTACATACCGTTGCTGGAGTAGTGCGAGCCGTTCGCCTTTGCCCTGGTCAGATGGTGCAGGCCGGCCGCGAGGACCTCAACGACCATCTCGTCGCCGTGGCGTTCCGTGGGGTCGGGGTGGTCGTGATAGACCGGCGGGGCATCGGTTGCCGGGATGACGGCAGCGTGCATGGTGGCCTCCTGAAGATGGTTTGTATTACCAACCACCCTCATAATGGGTGGTAATACAAACCATGTCAACGGATGTGGCGTGATTGATGCAACATCACGTTGCGTACTGTCACCATCGCGCTCGGGGGTGTATGGGCCGTGCGCGATGATCAGGGCTGCGGCCGGCGGGCCGGGAGGGCTCGGCGCGGCCGAGCGCGACCACCTCGTCGTCGACGACCGGGTCGGGCGGATGAGGTTCCAGCAACCGCCGATCAAACGTGTAACGGCGGTGGCCGCCGCGTACTCCTGCTGAACAACGACGGCAACATCGCGATGGCGCGCCGGCTCCTCACCGTGATGATCGAGTCCGCCCTTGTCGCCTACAACGCCGACTGAGGCGCCGAGGGCGAGTCGGGCTGGGACTGCCGATCCCGCTGCCGATGATCTTCCTTGTCGCGCATGACGCCATCGACGTCAAGGATGGCCGGGGCCGGCGGGCAGCGCACCGGTGCTGGAGCAGGGGGAACCATTCGCCTCCGCTCGGGTCAGCTTCGGCATGGTTGGCATTGCCAACCATGCCGAACTAGCATGACGGCATGACCGCCGCCGACGATGTCGTGGACGCCCTCGTCCGGACCACCTTCGAGGTGGCAGGCGTGCTGACCCGCATCGGCGGCGAGCATGATCTGTCGCTCACCCAACTACGGGTGCTCGGCATCCTCCGCGACCGCCGCGCCCGCATTACCGAACTGGCCGCCTACCTCGGCCTGGACAAGTCCACGATGTCCGGCCTCATCGACCGCGCTCAGCGCCGGGGGCTGCTGACGCGCGGCAAGAACCCCGATGACGGCCGGGTCGTCGATGTGTACGTGACCCCAGCCGGGCTCGAACTGACCAAGCGAGTGGAGGACGAAGTCCGACGCGCCCTGGCACCCAGGACCAGCCGTCTGGACCCAGAACAGCTCGATCAGCTCGTCAAGCTGCTCGAACTCGTCTCGACCCGCCCGTAGCGAACACGCCGCAGAGAACTGTTCCAGCAAGTGACCCAGCAGCCCAGCGATTGGCGCACCTTGCGGACTACGAGGCCGAGCGCACTGAGCTGATCCTCCATCCCGTCCCGGGCGGTGTGTCTCAGGTCACCAGGCCCCTGCGGTAGGCGTAGACCACCGCCTGCACGCGGTCACGCAGGTCGAGCTTGGTGAGGATGCGCGACACGTACGTCTTAACGGTTTCCTGGCTGATCACCAGGGTCGCGGCGATCTCGCTGTTGGACCTGCCGTCTGCGATGAGGCGCAGCACCTCCAGCTCGCGCGGGGTCAGCGTGGTCTTGTCCGGCGTGGCCTGGGCGGGGCGGATCCGGGCCGCGTACCTGCCGACGAGCTGCCGCGTCACCTCGGGTGCCAGCAGCGCGGCGCCCGCCGCGATGGTGCGGATGCCGTGCAGGAGCTGCGCCGGTGGGGCGTCCTTGAGCAGGAACCCGCTCGCCCCCGCGCGCAGCGCCTCGTACACGTACTCGTCCAGGTTGAACGTCGTCACCACGAGCACCTTGATCGGACTCTCGACCCCGGCGCCGGCCAGCAGGCGGGTGGCCTCGATGCCGTCGAGCACCGGCATCCGCACGTCCATCACCACGATGTCGGGGCTTAGCCGGCGGGCCAGGTCGACCGCGGCGCGACCGTCGCCGCACTCGCTCACCACCTCCAGGTCCGGCTGCGCGTCGATGATCGTCGCGAAGCCGGTGCGGATCAGCGCCTGGTCGTCGCAGACCAGGACCCGGATCGGCACGGTCACGACGGGCTCCCCGCGGGGATGCGGGCCCGTACCACGAAGCCGCCATCCGCCTGCCGATCGGCGCTGAACTCGCCGCCCATGGCGTCCACCCGCTCGCGGAGCCCGGCCAGGCCCCGCCCGCTCCCGCCGGGAGAGGCGGTCCTGGAGCCGGGGCCGTCGGTGCTGACCTCCACGCTGATCTCCTTCTCGCCGTAGCGCACCCGGACCACGGTCGGGCTGCCGTAGGCGTATTTGAGGGCGTTCGTCAGGGCCTCCTGGACGACCCTATAGGTCACGAACTCGGCGCTGCCTGCCGATTCCGCCGGACTGCCCTTCTCGGTGAACTCCACCAGCTGCCCGGCCCGGCGGGTCTGCTCCACGAGGGTATGGAGCTCGCCGGCGGAGGGCATGCTGACGTCGGTGTCGTGATCGGCTTTGAGCAGGTCGAGCATGTGCCGCAGGTCGGTGATGGCCCGTCGGCCAGTGTCGGTGACGACGCTCAGCGTCGCGTCGAGGCGGTCGGGGGCGGTGGTCAGGTAGCGTGCGGCCTCGACCTGCACGACCATCGCCGTCACGTGGTGCGTCACGACGTCGTGGAGCTCGCGGGCGATCCGGGTACGTTCGGCGGCACGGGTGGCCTCGGTGACGTGGCGGCGGCGTTCGGCCTCGGCGGCGCGGGTGGAGCGCAACCAGGCCCCGATGCCCCACGCGAGGGTCAGGACCAGGTAGAACACCACGTAACCTTCCACCCTCTCGGTCGCGCCGAGCCGGCCGAGCGCGAGCGCCAGCGGCACGTACGCCATGGAAAGGAGGACCACGGTGACGCGCCGGCGGCGCTCCAGATGGGCGCCTGCGCTGATGAGCGCGATGAGCATCGCGTTGCTCGCGAACACGTGGTAGGCGCGGAGCTGGTCGAGGACGAAGCCGAGCGACACCAGAGCCAGACACACAGCCGGCCACCGCCGGCGCACGGCGAGCGGAAGGCACTCCAGGGCGATCACCACGAACGCCAGCGCGTCGAAGGGGCGTGCTGGGCGATCAGGCCTCTCCGGCCTTCTGCGCGAGTGCCGCCTCGCGTTCGAGTGAGATATCCCGTAGAAGCGCAGTGTCCTGGTAGAACGAACGCTTCTTGGTGATCTTGCCGTTCGCCACGTCGACCAGCTCAAGAACGGTCATCCTCCTCGGATCAGCAGGGCGCCGAATCCGAGGTCGTTGCTCACCGGCCCGGCCGCGTAGCGGATCCGGCCTTTCCAGCTCATCGCCGCGTCGTGCAGAGGGTGTCTGATATGGGCGCGGGTGCGCGGGTACAGTCAGCGCGGATCTTTCTTCTGGTCTAGCAGGGTGAATTGATCAAGGCCCTGAGACAGTGTTGGTCGCACCGGCTCGGGGCCGTTTCCGGGTCACGGCCCAGCGGTCCGGTGGCTGGTGGGCGCTGGAGAGCGAAGGGCCGGGATTGCGGCGTCCGACGCATACTCAAACGCGGCGGCTCGATCAGGCCGAGGAGACGGTACGCGATCTACTGGCCCTTCGCTTCGACATCGACGCCCCGGTCGTGACCGCCTGGCAGATCACGGTGGTTCCCGTCCTGGGGGAGGAACTCGCCGCGGAGGTCGCGCGGACCAGGGAGATCCGCCGGGAGGCGGACCGGTTGCGTGATGACGCGGTCAGTCGTTCCCGCGAGGCCGCGCGCCGTCTGCACGAGCAGGGGCTTCCCCATCGGGACATCGGCTTGCTACTCGGCGTCTCCCACCAGGCGGTCAGCAAGCTCCTCGCTGGTTAGTACTCCAGCCGTAGATCGTGATGGTCTGGATGAATATCGTCGCCGTATGCCTGAACTGATCACGCCCACCACGCACTTGCACTCCGCCTGGCTTGAGGCGCATCACGAGTGGGGCCCCGGCCTCCACGAGGACGGATTCGGGCTGGGGCCGTCCGACGAGGTCGACTCGCCGGACGGATTCGCGGCCTGGGTGGCGAGACTGGCTGAGGAGTCGGATCCGGCGAAGCCGGTGGAGACCGGCCGAATGAGTTGCATGTATCGGTGGATCGTCGAGGGCGACCGGGTGCACGGCGGGATCGCGCTGCGGCACGGGCTCAACGACTACGTGCTGCAGTTTGGCCACATCGGGTACGGTATCCGACCGTCTTCACGTCAGCGTGGGCTAGCCACCTGGGCGCTGGGCCGGATGCTCGACGAGGCGCGGGCACTCGGTCTGGACCGGGTGCTGATCGTCTGCGAAGTCGACAACCTCGCCTCGGTGAAGACGATCGAGCACAACGGCGGCGTCCTCGAAGGCGTACGGGACACCGAGTACGGTCCCGCACGGCGCTACTGGATCAAGATCTAGTTTGTGATCTTACTGGCGGAACCGGCACGGAGACAGATACAGCCACCGCTGATCATCGGTGTGTGAAGACAGAAGACCATGCGGTGGCCCGTAGATCGCGGTGTGGTGTCTGCCCGCCGGCAGGAGGCGTTCGAGGGCCTGATGGATCGGATCACCGGACGGTTCGGTCGGGTGGAACCCCGCCGTCGGGTACGTCAGTTGGTACTCGGGCTGCTGTCGGACCTTGGGAAGGTCAGGCGGGTGCCCGAGGGGGTGGGCAGGGCGAAGGCGACGGCCTTGCCAGGGGTGCCGGTGGTGTGGATCGTGGTGGGGTAGGCGTGGCAGTGGCCGTGTGAGAGCCGGTGGGCCAGCAGCAGGCCGCGGGTGCCGGCCCCGACCGTGTCCGCACCCTTGACCGACTGGGAATCCACGATCGCCGCCGACGGCTGCACCTCACGACCCACACCGGTCCGCAGCCGGGCACGCAGCCGCTCGACAAGCCGTTGCGGCAACCCGCGCTCGCTCCACCGCTGGAAGAACGCGTACACCGCCGTCCAGGGGGGAAGTCCACCGGCAACGCCCGCCACTCGATACCGTTGCGCACCACGTACCCGATCGCGTCGACCATCGCTCGCAGGTCATGCACCATCGGCCGGCCGGTCGCCCGACGCATCTCCTCCATCACCACCCGTGCCTGCGGCTCCAGGACCTTCCACTGGGCGTCGGTCATATCCGACGGATATCGAGGCATTCGGTCACGACACGCACAACCGGGACAGGAAGAACTGGCGCCAGACGCGCCGGCACGGTAGACAGGCATCCACGGGCTCTTGGTCGAAAGGGCTGACTAGTGTACTGATCCGCAGTCGTCGCGCCCGGCGGGATCGATGCGGCGGGCGTGCAGCACGAGGACGGCGCGGCGGCGCCACCTGCTCTTTCTTCGTCAGTTCGGGTACCACCTCGATCGGGGTGGGTTCTTTGTCCACGAGGTTGCCGCGAGCAGGACTTGCCGCTGCCGCTCGATCACGTGGAGGTGAAGGTCGCGGGCCTCGACGTCCTGGTCGGAGATCCGTCCCGGGCTGTGCCGAAGCCGGCCAGAGGGGGGCACTCCTGCATGACTGCGCCGCTGGCCTCGAGCCAGGCGACAACCGCGGGGACGAATCCCGTCTGCTTCCTCGCCGCTTCGTGGGTCCGCGCGAGCAACGGCTCGACAACCTCGACGAATGCCGACCGGACGAGATCCGCCATGGTGGAACAGGCTGCCTACGGTCACGCCGGCGCTCTCGGCGATCGCGCGCACCGTGGCTCCGCTGTAGCCTCGCTCGGCCACGTGCTGCATGGCGGCGCGCATGATGCGGTGCCGTGTGGCAGCTCCGTCGGAGCCTGCGGGGCGGCCGGGGGTATTCCGGGGTGTCTGCCCACCCACGCCGTCCGTCCCCTTCTTTGTCGGCTTGTCTGCCTGTCGCAGATGGCACGACAGGCAGGCTCCGCCGGCGTCAGGCGAACAGGAATCGCCCACCATCGATGCCGATCGCCTGGCCGTTGATGTAGCCCGCGCCTTCGCTGGCGAGGAAGACCAGCATAGGGGCGCAGTCCTCGTACGCCGTGCCGAACCGTCCCGTGGGGATCTGCTCCGCAAGCGCCTTCGCGGCCGCACGGCCCTGCTCGCTCAGGTCGTAGGCAGGGGTCCTGATAACCGGCAGGAAAGTGTTGGTGACGATGCCGTACTTTCCCCACTCTTGGGACGCGTTGCGGGTAAGCGCCATGATCGCGCCCTTGGCCATCTCGTACGGGGTGAAGCCGGGGATTCCTGCTATCGCGGCGTGCGAGGCGGTATTGATGATGCGCCCGTAGTGCCGTTCCTTCATGTGAGGCAGGCACTTCTGCATGAACAGCATCGTCTGGATCGGCCCGGTGACGAAGCTGGCGATCGTGTCTTCCGGTTTGGTTTCTTCCAGATACCGCATCTCGCCCATGGCGCCCTGTGCGATGTTGGCCAGGATGTCGATCTGCCCGAACGACTCGATCGCCACCCCTACCACCTGGTCGATCTCGTTCTCCTTGGCCACGTCGCAGGTCACCGCTACAGCCTTGCCGCCGCCAGTGGTGATTTCCTCGGCCAGTTCCCTCACCAGCTCGCCCTGGATGTCGGCCAGCACCACAGCGGCACCCTCGTCCGCGAACCGCTGCGCACAGCCTCGCCCGACACCGGACGCCGCACCGGTCACGATGGCCACCCGCTCGCTCAACTGTCCCATCTCGGCTCCCTTCCACGTATTCGATCAATCGCTTGGCCTTTTTACCGCCGACAATGTCAGCTCGGCAACACTCTCGAAACATCGTTGCTACAGTTCCTGCGTTCCGCGGCTTCGCGTCGATATGGTCCGCGAGTTTGGGGCTTGAGCCGGGCAAACGGCTGCTGGCCCGGTGACATGGCGTGTCACTGGGCCGTTGCGTTCTTACTGGTCAGGTGGCTCCGGTTTAGCGAGGTCGATCGGGGGTCACCATTCTTCGGCGAAGGTACGGCGTTGCCACGGGTGGGGGTAGTAGATCGCGAGGAGGTCCACAGGCTCTTGGCAGAACGGGCTGACCAGACACCACCCACTGCCAAGAGCCCACCCACGTCTTCCCGCCGACACGACCACCGAGACATGATCGATCCCTAAAAGATCGCCAACCGCAGGCACCCTTTGTCAACAGGCTTTTACGAGTGGATCGTAGGAGGGGACATCAAAGCCTGCTTCGACGAGATCTCGTACTCCGCTCTCATGGACCGGGTGCGGAGGCGAGTTGGAGACAAACGCGTCCTGGCCCTGGTCTTCTCGAAGCGGATGCGGGGACGGTCATCGGTTTCGCTCATGTTGATCCGGCAGAGTCGCGTCTCACGACAGGTAGGCGTTGTGGGGGTTGAACGTGGTGCCCGCCACCTGGACGCACTTGTGCGAGCTGATGTCGAGGTTGGAGCCGTCGTAGGTGTCGCCGGTGACGCGCTGCGGGTAGACCCACGTGTCGCCCAGCGTGTAGCGGCCGTTGAGCGCGAGCCGGGTGACCGCCGTGGGCAGCGACCCGCGCGAGCGGTGCATGCAGCGCTCGCTGAAGATGACATATTCGCCGGCCTTCATCGGGACCGTCTGCGTGTCGCCCGGCTTGACCTTGAAGGGCTCGGTGACGACCGCGAACAGGTTCTCGCAGAACGCATCGAGCATGCCGAAGAGCTCCTCCAGCGAGTACTTTTCGGGGTCCACCCCGGAGAAGACGTTCCGCGTGTCGATGTCGAGGATCACGCTGTTGTTGGCGGCGCGGTCGAGCAGCTCCTCCTTGGTCTTGATCCGGTTGCGCGGATCGACGTAGGCGCCTGACTCCGCCAGCCGTACCATCCGCTTGGGGTAGGAGTTGCGCTGGGAGCCCTTGACGAACTCCATGACGCCGTCATCCTCCGAGACATCCGTCAGCGCCAGCCACACCGTCCAGTCCCATTCGCCCGCGGGATTCATGGGGAACAGCGCTGGGCGATGCCCGCCGACCTCTTCGCCGTCGAAGTAGCCGTACTCCTGGTGCCAGTCGATCGGACCGCCGCCGGGGAACTTCTCGAACAGCTTGGAGCGCCACAGGATCAGCGAGTCCGCCTTGGTGACCTCCTGTACCGTCTGGGCCAGCTCCGGAGCCGTCAGGATCTCGCGGACGGTTTCATTGGCCAGGTGCCAGTCACGCACCGAATAGCGGCCGTAGAGCGGGTGCGTGGGCGCCTCGTGCAGAACATTGCCGAAGAACTCCCGCAGTTCCTCGAGGACCGCGGAGGAGGCGAAGCGAGGGAAGGGACCCACGAAGCCGTTTCTGATCAGGGACTCTTGGGGTGACATGTCCATCGGGGACGCCTTTCTGTCGCTACGAGGGGACGGTGAGGATCGAGAGCCCGCGGAGAACCGGCCGGCCTTGGCGGCGACGTCGCCGCTATAGAGGCGCAGCGCCTGCTCCAGGACGAATTCGGCCAGGTAGCGCCGCAGGTCGTCGGGAGGTTCCTCCGCGGCGTTGAGCATCCGGCGGTTGGCGGTGACGGCAGGGCCGCGCATGCGGCCGAGGCAGTGTTCGAGCGCCGCGTCCAGGTCCGTGGCCTCGTGGACCTCCTCGACGAACAGCCTGGCCGCGGGCTCGGCGGCCCGGACCGCGGGGCCGTCAAGGATGACCTGCCGGGCCAGACGCGGGCCGACGTGCCTGATCAGCCGGAGATCGGCGACGCCGGGGATGGGCTGCGGGGAGGCTCAGGTACGCGTCGGCGGCGGCCACTACGTGGTCGAATACCAGCAGGAGCTGGGCGCCGCCGCCGATGGCGTCGGCGTGGGCTAGTCGTACACTTCGTGCCCGTTCAGGGGCAGTTCGTGAACGCCTGCGGGTGTGATGGCCGCGCGGTACTCGTTCTTGACTTCCTTCGGGACAGTGATGCGCATTGCCCACCCCTTTATTGGGAAACAGCAATGATGGTGGCGAGTCTTTCGATAGGGCGCCATAACATCGCAAGAACTAGCGATATCCCAGCGGATACTCGCCCATCGTTCATTCATGAGTCCTTCTCGACCGTCGAGTCCGAATCCTGTGCGACCGTTCCGCGGCACTCCGGCAGCACTGGATGACGTAGATCGACGGCTGCTCCATGAGCTGGCCGAGGACGCGCGCATCCCGAACAACACGCTCGCCGGCCGAGTCGGGATTGCTCCATCGACGTGCTCACTGAGGTTGAGACGCCTGCGTGAGATCGGAGCAATCCGTGGCTTCTACGCCGACATCGCCCCTGAGGCCCTCGGCCTGCCGATCCAGGCCATGGTTGCCGTGCGCGTGCAACCAACTGCGCGCTCCCACATCGGTGAGATGACCGCCAAGCTGGCCGCACTGCCAGGAGTGCTGAACGTCTACTTCCTGGCGGGATCGGTGGACTTCCTGATCCAGGTGACGGCCGCGTCGCCCGAAGCGCTGCGCGAGTTCGTTACGCTACACCTCAGTGCCTCACGGGAGTATGCCATGACTGAGACCAGCCTGGTCTTCCAGCACATCCGCAGCGGGCTTCTCGGCTAGTTGTTCGGGCCTGAGGACGCCGTGTCTGCGTGCGTCGCGGGCAACCACGGGGTGCGAAGCCTGAGGTCGAGGCCCAAGGGCTCCTGTTCCATCCGGGAGTTACAGGCTGGGGAAGACCGGGCGGGTGAATGCAAATGAATCCTCGATGATGCCTCGTCAAGCGAACTCCCATGAGATGTGGGAGATCATCCAACGTTCTTCGGTGCCGGCAGCCGGTCTCCAGGACTCTCCTGCCAGTGATGTTCCACGACAGGTGCCAGACCTGCGCGTCCCGGCTGAGCCAGGCCATGACCTGCGGCATGCCGGCGTAGCTGAACCCGCCGGGCTCGGCCAGCATGGCCGCTCCACCCGCCTGCCCCAGGTAGACGGCCTTGCCCTCCAAGAGGTAGGCCTCCTCGTTGGACTCCACCAGCATCGGATGCCCACCGCCGATCAGCCGCGTCGCTGCGCTCTCTATGGGTTATGGGCTCTCCAATGGGGCGAGTGACGGTCCAAGCCAGTGCTTCCCCGAACGGGGCGCTGGAGTGGATGAGCTCTGTGTGGTAGGCGACGGCGTCATCGAGATTCGTGTTTCGATGTCCGGCTCTTCGGCGTGTCGCGGGCTGCCTGACTCGTGGGCCGGTTTCAAGCCGAACCATGCGATGGCGGCGCCCCAATGGTCCTCTGCAGCCACTCGTTGAGAGCGACGTAGTCACAGTCGGTCAGGCCCTGACGGGGGTCGACACGATGGAGCAGGGCATGTCCTCGGTGGTGTGCGGACACCCAGGTTCGATCGGTGTTCGTAATCTCGTCATCGACCCAAGCGAATGAGCGACCTGCTGCCCAGTCGACGAGAGCGCGGGTTTTCCAGTGCAGCCCGTTCCGCTCGTCCTGCTCGTCAGTGTCGGATGGTTCCGGCCAGGTCACCACTTTCAGCTTCGGCAGGCCGATCCGTGGTGCGATGCACTCGTTCGCGTCGGCCATCCATGTCGTGGCCCAGACCAGATCGCACGGTAGTGCCGCCAACCGGGGCCCGTGCTTGGGATTGATCCTGGCCAGAAGCGGATTCGAGCCGGTTCCCTGTGGTTCAGGACTCGCTTGATAAGTCGGATACTGCTGCGGCGCCGCGCCGAAAGGAATGAGCGGTCCGTCGACATCGAGGAAGAGCAGCGGACGCTGCCCGGAACCGGTCACGGCTGCACGATAGCGGCTCGTCCTGGCGGTCTGACTCGACGACGAGGTCCGACGAGCGGTTCCATCCGCCTCGCGAACGGATTCGTCCACCAGTTTCAGAGGTATCGGTCCTCATACCGTCGGCTCAGTAGCGGCCAGGTCGTCGCTCATCGCGGTGAAGACGGTCAGGATCGACGCGACGACTTCGATCTCCATAGGACCAGCCAGCCTTAGCAAGGCCAGTTCGGGTAACCCCCTGTGGCGTCGGACGACGGTGAACCCGTCAGGCCATGGGCGCGGTGATGTCGGAAGGTGTAGCACTGAAATTTCGTCGACGAAGCAGCCCGAGGACTCTGGAGGCTTGCTGATCGACAAGTGATACAGACTCTCCAACGAGATGGTGATGTCCGGCCATTCCGGGCCTTGCCTGAGTCCGATCTCCAGTGCATCGCGGCCATTGATGACGTCAAACGACATCCGGTGAATGAAGTAGCCCTCACACGACGCCAGTGCCGTGCCGGCATTGCGACACACGTTTTCGAAGTCCGTGGTCGCGCTTGGTTTCCTCGACATGACTCGATCTCGTCCTCTTCGCTCGGCGGGCTGTGATCTCAGCTTCTCTGAACTTATAAATGATCTACAGGAGGTGGCACCCGAAAGAGCAGGGTCGATGTGTCAGGATTTCGGCTCAGCCGACCACCGTCTTGGATGGGAACCGTGTCTTGTCGCTGTCGAATCATGTGCCGTCGTGGATACCTGCGTGGCAGGGAGCTGAGCAGATCGCACAAGACCTGGATGCCGAGGCGCTCAGGACGGCGGCGCGAAAGCTCGTGGACCTGGTGCTTACAGATGACACGATCGTCCTGGACTCCCTTCCGGAAGCCGTGGAAAGCAACCTTGTGACACCTCTCACGATCTTGGTTTCCGTCCTCGATAAGCCCAGTAGCACCTTGGAGCTCGTGGTGGCTGCACGGTTGGTCAGGCAGAGCGCCTTGCTTTCCCTCTGCCCGCCTGAGCTTGGTGTTTTGATCCGCCAACTGCCCGATTAGGCCATTAGCGGGTATCAGCCCCCGCCCTACTTATGGTCGATTACCTCGCCTGGTGGTCGGGATACCAGGGACTGTACGGTTTCCGGCTCTGTCGGAGCGTGGCCGATGTCCCGCTCGACGCACGCCGCGTGCTCGTGGTGGTGCGGATCCGCCGCCTGATATGCCCGACGCGCGGCCGAGCCGGTTTCGCCCTGCTCCGCCACCGCATCCTCTTGGACCGACGCCTCCGTCACGGCCGAAAGAGGACAGAGCCGTTTCATGGTGAACGCCGATCGAGGAGCCGCAGTCCTGGCCGTCGTCGGGATCGGCTACAGGGGCATGGACCCGTCTCCCCGAAACTTGGGTCTTACCGGAAAGGTTCTTTACTATTAAGCTCCCGGCGTGGACCTAGAGGTGCGTCACCTACGAGCAATCTGTGCGATCGCTGATTCGGGCAGCATTTCCAAGGCGGCCGTCGCACTCAAGATGTCGCAGCCCGCGCTCGCCACGCAGTTGCGACGCATCGAGCGGATGTTCGGCGGACCGCTGTTCGAGCGAGGCCGGGAGGGGGCACGGCCCACCGATCTCGGCGCGTGGGTGCTGATCAGGGCGCGGTCGCTGCTGCCGGCATTCGACGAGTTGCGGCGGGACGGCATGCGCTACGTCGAGCAGCCCCCGGAGAAGATCAGAATTCGCCTGGGCTGTATGTCCAGCCATTTAGCGATAAATGTCATTGGATGCCTTAATGAATTGCTGGACGGTGCCGACATCACCGTCCGCACCGAGGAGGCGATGGACCTGCTGCCCGGGCTCCTGGAGTCCGAGCGCCTGGAGCTCGCCACCCTCGGCGACTATCCGGGACACGAGCTCCTCCCGCCCCCGGGAGTGGTCTACGCGGGCGTGGCCGTCGAGCCGATCTTCGTCGGGGTGGCCGCCTCCCACCTGCTCGCCCGGCAGGAGGAGATCGAGCTGCGTGATCTCGCCGGCGAGGACTGGGTCATGCACGCGCTGGCCGAGTCGGGACATCGCGAGCACTTCTGGTCCGCCTGCGCCCAGCAGGGCTTCACCCCGAAGGTCGGCTACTCCGCCGACCTCAGCCTCGCCATCGACCTCATCTCCTCGGGCCGGTGCGTCGGCATGTTCCAGGCGACCAGCAAGGGCCACCCGGGGGTCACCATCCGGCCGCTCGCCGGGACCCCGCTGCGCTTTCGGCACATGATCGGGTGGACCGAGCACGGGCCGGTCGCCCGCTACGGGCACGAACTGGTCCGGGCCGTCACCAGAACCTACTGGGCCGAGGTGCGGCGCGCCCCCGTCTACGCGTCATGGCTGAGGCGCCACGTGCCGCTTTCTACACCTGTTTAGCCGCCTATATCGCGAAGTTATGCAATTTCGTAGGGTACTCGTCCCGCGCTCACGGTGTCAGCTTTGGTCCAGCCCAAAACGCCAGGGCTCCTTGCATCCCTCCAACCCCCCAAGGGACACCGAGAGGAGTCACCCCGAGTGAATCCCAAGGTCAAGCTGGGCGCGGTCGCCGTACTGGCTGCCGTCGCCATGACCACGAGCTCAGTGGTGAGCGCCGCCGACGCCGCCACCGCCCCCGCGGGCATCGCCGCCCGTACCATGTCCGCAGATCCGCCGGCGTTCGCGCCGCCGGATCCCGAATCCCGCAGGCGCGCGGTCTCCAGCGCCGGCGGCGCCCTCGCCGCCAGGTCCGACGCCCTGTTCAAGACGGCGGAGGACGAGTTCACGCTCACGAACACCATCGTGGGAACCCGCGGCCTGCAGTACCTGACCTACTCCCGCACCCACCGCGGGCTGCCCGTCTACGGCGGTGACGTGATCGTCACCACCGACAGGACGGGCCAGGAGGTCGGGTCCGTGGCCTCGGGCCAGCGCGCCAGGATCGAGATAGGCGTCAAGGGCAAGATCGACGCCGCCACCGCGGCCGTCACCGCCCGCGGCAAGCTGCCCACCGTGGAGAGCGTGAGCACCCCCCGGCTGGTCGTGCACGCGGCCGGTAAGCAGCCCAGACTGGCGTGGGAGGTGGTCGTCACCGGCGCCACCAAGGAGGCTCCGAGCGTCCTGCACGTCTTCGTGGACGCCCTCGACGGAACGGTCGTGGACTCCTACGACGACGTCCGCGCCGGGACCGGCAACGGCTACTACAACGGCAACCCGGTGACCATCCAGACCTCGGGTTCCGGCAGTTCGTACTCGATGACCGACACCACCCGTCCCGGCCTGCGCTGTGGCGGGCAGGGCGGCACCGCCTACACCGGGACCGACGACGCCTGGGGCAACGGCCAGGGCACCAGCCTGGAGACCGCCTGCGTCGACGCCCTGTACGCGGCGCAGAAGGAATGGGACATGCTGCGCGACTGGCTGGGCCGTAACGGGTTCAACGGCTCCGGCGGCGCGTTCCCGGCCCGGGTCGGCCTGAACGAGGTCAACGCCTACTGGAACGGGTCCTACACCAACTTCGGGCACAACCAGGCCAACAACCAGCAGGCCACCCCGATGGACGTGGTCGGCCACGAGTACGGCCACGCGATCTTCCAGTTCTCCGGCTCCGGCGGGGCGGGCAGCGGCAACGAGGCCGGCGGCCTGAACGAGTCGACCGGCGACATCTTCGGCGCGCTGACCGAGCACTTCGCCGCCAACGCCTCCGACCCGCCGGACTATCTGGTCGGCGAGGAGGTCAACCTGGTCGGCCAGGGCCCGATCCGCAACATGTACAACCCCGGCGCGCTCGGCGACCCCAACTGCTACAGCTCCTCGATCCCCAACACCGAGGTGCACGCGGCGGCCGGACCGCAGAACCACTGGTTCTACCTGCTCGCCGAGGGCACCAACCCGCCCGGCAAGCCCGCCAGCACCGTCTGCTCCGGACCGGCTGGCCTGACCGGCATCGGCATCCAGAAGGCCGGTCAGATCTTCATGGGCGGCCTGAACAGCAAGACCATTCCGTGGACGCACGCCAAGGCGCGCCTGACCACCGTGGCCGCGGCCAAGCAGCTCTTCCCGAACAGCTGCGTCGAGGTCAACGCGACCAAGGCCGCGTGGGCCGCCGTCAACGTCCCGGCGCAGAGCGGTGAGGCGACCTGCACGGTGAACCCGCCCGGCAACGACTTCTCGGTCTCTCTCAGCCCGATCTCGGGCAGTGTGCAGGCCGGCCAGTCCACCACCGCCACCGTGGGGACCACGGTGACCGGCGGCAGCGCCCAGTCCATCACGCTGCGGGCCTCCGGCCTGCCCTCCGGCGCGACCGCGTCCTTCAGCCCGGCCACCATCACGGCGGGCCAGACCTCGACGCTGACGCTGGCCACCTCGGGGAGCACGCCCAGTGGCACCTCCTCGGTGACGGTCACCGCCGACGGCGCCGACGTGGACCGGACGGCGAGCTACTCCCTGACCGTCACCGGCGGCAACCCGCCCGACCCGACCAGCCCGGACATCCCGGTGGCCAACGTGACGGCGCACCTGAACCAGCTGCAGTCCATCGCCTCCGGCAACGGCGGCAACCGGGCCTCGGCCACCTCCGGCTACACCGCCTCGCTGAACTACATCAAGGGCAGGCTCGACGCGGCCGGCTACAGCACGACGGTGCAGAACTTCACCTACAACGGCCAGACCCACTCCAACCTGATCGCCAACTGGCCGGCCGGTCCCACCGGTCCGACGGTCATGCTGGGCAGCCACCTGGACAGCGTCACGGCCGGTCCCGGTATCAACGACAACGGCTCGGGCTCGGCGACCCTGCTGGAGGTCGCGCTGACGCTGGCCAACCGCAACCCCACGCTGACCAAGCACGTCCGCTTCGCCTGGTGGGGCGCCGAGGAGCTCGGCCTGCGCGGCTCGACCCACTACGTCCAGAACGGCGGCGCGAGCGGGGTCGACACCTACCTCAACTTCGACATGACCGCCTCGCCGAACCCGGGCTACTTCGTCTACGACGACAACCCGGCCATCGAGAAGATCTTCAAGGACTACTACGCCACGCTCAACGTCCCGACCGAGATCGAGACCGCGGGTGACGGCCGCAGTGACCACACCCCGTTCAAGAACGCGGGCGTCAAGGTGGGCGGTGTCTTCACCGGCGCCGAGACGGTCAAGACGTCGGCTCAGGCCGCCAAGTGGGGCGGCACCGCGGGCCAGGCCTTCGACCGCTGCTACCACTCCGCCTGCGACACCACCTCCAACATCAACACCACCGCGCTGGACCGCAACGCGGACGCCGCCGCCAACGCCCTGTGGAAGCTCGCCGTGGGGGACACCCCTCCTCCGGCCAACGACTACTCGGTCTCGGTGAGCCCGTCCTCGGCCTCGGTCCAGCCCGGCCAGTCGGCAAGCGCGACGCTCAGCACCCAGGTGACCTCCGGTAACGCGCAGGCCGTCGCGCTGAGCGCCTCCGGTCTGCCCTCCGGCGCGACCGCGTCCTTCAGCCCGGCGAACATCAACTCCGGCCAGTCCTCCGCGGTCACGATCGCCACCTCGGCGAGCACCCCCGCGGGGACCTACACGATCAACCTCAACGCGGACGGCACGAGCGCCGACCGCTCGGCCACCTTCAGTCTCACCGTCAGCGGTGGGCAGGGCGGCAGCACCTGGCAGACCTGGACCCTGTACGCGGTGGGGGACACCGTGACCTACAACGGCGTCGGCTACCGATGCCTGCAGGGTCACACCGCACTGCCCGGCTGGGAGCCGCCGAACGTTCCCGCCCTGTGGCAGCAGCTCTGATCGGATGACGATCCACTGACGGAGTACGGCGGGCGGTCACCGACCGCCCGCCGTACTCGTTTTCCGTGCCCATTCCAGGGCGTCGACTCGGGCTCGCGTGATGAGCCGGAAGCTGTCAAACCGATCGAGACATCAGGCTACTTGCGGCGTTCGCGTCGGTGACCCCGTTCTCACCGGCGGCATCACCCGGCGGGTGGACTTCGCGCTGTTCATGGTGGACGCTCGTCGATGACGAGCTGATCCGCGAGGCTCCGGCGATCGTCGGCCGCCGGACGCGCTCGGCACGCGCCCGTCCGGCGGGCGTGGTCCCGGCAGCGCGGCGGAACGCCGGTGTCCCGCGTCGTTGTCGTTTCTCAGGGCGGTACGGTGTCGTTGAGGGCACTCGCGGCCGGTATGCCCAGCTCCCGGTAGATCCGATGGGCACTGGCCAGCAGTCTCCGCGCGTCAGGGTCACCCGCCCGTTCGGCGGCGGACGCGAGCGCGACGAGCGTACGCGCCTGCAGAGCCGGCACCTGATTGTCGGTCCAGTAGCGCAGAGAACGGTGAAGGCGGTCGGTGGCCCCCTCGGCATCACGGCCGAGCTCCACCTCGCCGAGGCTCAGCTCGGTGAGGGCCAGTCCCCAGCTGTGCCCCCGCTCACGGAACAGCGCCGCCGCGCCGCCCAGCACCCGTTCGGCCTCGACCAGTCTGTGCGGCTCGTGCGCGAGTGCCTCACCGAGCACCCGCAGGCTCTGGGCGGTGCCGATCAGATCACCGATCTGTTCGAAGAGCGTGACGGATCGCCGGGCCGCCCGCTGCGCCTCCTGGACCTTTCCCTGGGCCAGGAACGCCCCGGAGAGGCCTCGTGAACTGTAGGCCTGAGCGAACCGGTCACCACACGATCGGGCGATGAGCGACGCCGCGCGAAGGATGTCGACGGCCTCGGCACTGTCACCGCGCTGCCGCAGCACGAACCCGAGGCTGGCGAGGGCAACGGCCTCGGCGGACCGCTGCCCGGTGAGCCGCAGTTCCCGCACCGCGACGCGCATCTCCGCCTCGGCCTCGTCGAGTCGGCCGATCAGCCCCAGGGTGAAACCGATGTACCGGCGGGCCAGCGCAGCCCCGGATGGATCACCGACTCTCTCGGCCAGCACGCGCGCGGCGTGCAGCATGGCCAGACCCTCGTCCATGTCATCGAGCTCGACCAGGCAGTGACCGAGCCCTCGGAGCATCGCCGCCTCACCGAGGCGATCGCCGGCCTGCCGGCAGGCGGTCAGCGCCGTCTCCAGGATCCGCCGCAGGTCATCGTAATAACCTCGGAAGTCGTAGAAGTCGGTGCTGCAGCCGACCAGGCCGCGTGCTGTCGCCGTCAGACCTGTCTCGGCGCACGCCTGGACCAGCGTCGCGATGCTCTCCCGTTCGGCTTCGAACCATTCGATGGGCCGATGGGCGGCGACGGCGGCCGTGCGCGGGTCGGCGACGACCGGAGGGCCGCTCCGGTCGTCGAGGTGAAACCGGTCGCTGTGCAGGTGGTCCTGGGCCTGCCGGGCGAGGGCCAGCCAGCCGCCGGCGGTCCGGGCCAGCGCGGCGACCCATTCGGACCGGCCGATCTCGGCTTCCCGGCGCTCGCGCGCGTACAGCTGGGTGACCGCGTGAAACCGGTAACGCGGCTGGCCTGCCCGATCGGGGCCGAGGTCGTCCAGCAGCCGGGCGTCGAGCAGTTCCTCCAGCGCGGCGGCCCCCGCGGCCGGTTCGGCGTCCAGTAGCGCGGCCACCGGCCATTCCGGGAACGAGGGGACGGTCAACCCGCCGAGCAGCGCGAACACTCGGGCGGTGGCCGGGCTGAGCCCCTGGTAGGCGAGTTGCAGTCCGGGACGCACCGCGAGGTCGCCGTGCCGCAGCTCATCGAGCCGATGGCGCTCATCGGTCAGCCGTTCCGTGAGCGCGCCGACCGCCCAGTGTGGCCGCGCGGCCAGCCGGGCCGCGACGATCCGGACCGCCAGCGGCAGTCCGCCGCACACCTTGACCAGTTCGGTGGCGGCCACGGGCTCGGCTCGCACACGTGCCACGCCGGCCACCCGGGCGAACAGATCGACGGCCACCGTATCGGGCAGCGGGCGCAGGTCGATGGCCGTCACCCCGGGGAGTCCGGTCAGCGGCAGCCGGCTTGTCACGATCATCGCGACGCCCTCGGCGGGCAGCAGCGGCTCCACCTGACGGTATCCACCGGCGTCGTCAAGGACGATCAGCACCCGCTGTCCCGCCAGCCGGATCCGGAGCAGGCCCGCGCGGGCGTCCACCCCGGCAGGCAGGGCCGATCCGTCCACACCGAGCATCCGCAGCAGCTGGGCCAGCACCTCGGACGGATCGGCGGGGTCGCTGGTGGCGCCGCGCAGCGTCGCGTACAACTGCCCGTCCGGAAACAGCGGCGCGAGCCGGTGGCCGGCGTGTATCGCCAGCGCCGTCTTGCCGACACCCGGCGGGCCGGAGGCCACCACCAACCTCGCGCCGCGGACGGTCGGATCGAGCACCTCGCCGATTAGGGCGAGTTCCTCGCCGCGACCGACGAAATCGGGGAGATCCGCGGGCAGTTGCCAGGGCGGCGAGTCAACGGCACGGATGTTCCCGCCCGACGGTTTGTTCCGGCCGGACCGTACGGCACGGTTGGCCCAGAAGAGCGCGTGCCCGGCGTCGGTGAACTCCGCTCGCTCGTCGCCGGTCAGCGCCAGCGCCGTCGCGAGCTGTTCGATCGTCTGCGGCCGGGGGCTCCGCCCGGGGCCGCGTTCCATCTCGCGGATCGAGCGGGAGCTGACACCGGACCGCTCGGCAAGCACTTCCTGTGTGAGCTGGCGCTGTATTCGGTGACGACGGAGCAGCACTCCAAACGCATTCCCCAAGATCGGCCCTCCTCGATCTTCTTGGCAGCGTACCGGACGTCCGGTGCAACGTCCGGTACAAGATCCTGGTCGGTCGATTAAGTCCGGGTTTCGATGGATTTGTCGGGCCGCATTCGGCGGCCGGCACGGAGGAGGACACCATGACCCGTATGCTCACCGCCTTCGCCGACCGCATGGTCGACGGACTCGTTCCCAAGGCGACCGCGCACGCCGCCGCGGCCTGCGCCAGCATTTCCTGTTACTGCGTGGGGATCGAGCTGTACAAGAAGACCTGCTGCGACTTCCAGCCGTGCGGCCCCTGCAGGTACTACGCCCGTGCGTGCTGAATGACACATCTGATAGCGGCATGTCAGGGCCTGCTCGCGGTGGTCTTCCTCGTCTCCGCGGCGAGCAAACTGCGTGGCGGGCAGGCCCTGCGCGCCTTCGCGACCTCCCTGGCCTCGATGCTTCCGGTCCGTGGCGATCGCGCCCTGCCGGTCGCGGTCGCGGTCACCGCGGCGGAGGTGATCGTGGTGGTGCTGCTGGCGGTCCCGCCCACCCGGGGTGCCGGCTTCGCCGCGGCCACCGCGCTGCTCGTCGTACTCACCTCGGGGGTGGCGGTGGTGCTCACCCGGGGCGGCGCGGAACCGTGCCGCTGCTTCGGCGCCTCGTCCACCCCGCTGTCCGGTCGCCACCTGATCCGCAACCTTCTGCTCATTGTTGTCGCGCTGGCCGGGCTCACCGGACCGGCCGGCCAACACTCATCGACGTGGTCGATCGTCGCGCTGCTCGCGGGGGCCTGCGCAGGCCTGCTGGTCACCATGCTGGACGACCTCGTCGCGCTCTTCGCACCCACCCCCACCTCCTGGAGGAGACCTGATGGCGTACCTAGCCGCGGTCGCGGTCCTGGTCGGACTGCTGGTCGTGACCAACCTGATATTTACCGTCGGCGTCGTACGCCGGCTCCGTGAGCACACTGCCGAACTGGCCGCCCTGCGCGACGGCGGCTCCGGCGGCGTCGACGTCGCGATGCCGGCGGGATCGTCGGTGGACGGATTCGACGCCACCAGCGTGGCGGATCTGCCGGTCAGCCTCGCGACGCTCGGCGAGCGCCCGCTGGTCGGTTTCTTCTCCCCGAGCTGCCAGCCGTGCAAGGAGAGGTTGCCCTCCTTCGTGGAGTACGCCGCGACCCGGCCCGGGGGGCGTGACGCCGTGCTGGCCGTGACCGTCGGCACGCGGGAGGAGACCGCGGCGCTGGTCGAGCTGCTGCGGCCGGTGGCCACCGTCGTGGTGGAAGCCGATCGGGGGCCGGTGCAGCAGGCGTTCGGGGTGACCGGCTTCCCCGCGTTCGTCCTCGTCGAGGAGGGCGTGGTGGCCGCGTCCGGCTACGAGCTCGCCCCCGTCGTCGACCGCGATGCCGTGGCCCTCCCGGCCGCCGGCTGATCTCGCCGCACCGATGTCGTTCCGCGCAGCCGGGCGAGCGCTGTCACTCGCCCGGCAGGCCGCCCCGGCGCAGATCGCCGCGTATCTGGTGGTGACGCTGCTGAGCGGGCTCGCGCCGCCCTCGGTCGCCTGGCTGACCAAAGTCGTGATCGACCGGCTGGTGGCCGGGCCGCTGCGGTGGCTCGACCTGCTGGGGCCGGCCGCCGCGCTTGGGGCCGTCGGGGTGGCCGCCGCGCTGATGCCGCACGCCACCCGCTACCTGCGGACCGAGAGCGACCGGCGGGTGAGCCTGCTCGCCACCTCACGTCTCTACACCTCGGTGGACCGCTTCGTGGGGCTGCGCCGCTTCGAGGATCCGGTCTTCCTGGACCGTCTCCAGATCGCCAGGTCCAGCGGGGTCAGCAGTCCGGGAATGGTGGTGGACGGCGGGCTGGGGGGCATCCAGGCACTGCTCACGATCATTGGCTTCGCCGGCTCCCTGCTCCTGCTCGGGCCCTGGGTGGCGGTGGCGGTCCTGCTCGCCGCCGTACCGGCCCTGCTGGCCGAGCTGGCGCTGAGCAGGCGCCGGGCGGCGATGATGGTCGAGACCGGACAGGCCGAGCGGCGGGAACTGTTCTACTCCGGCCTGCTGACCAGCCCGCAGGCCGCCAAGGAACTACGCCTGTTCGGCGCCGGACCGTACCTGTGGCAGCGGATGGCCACGGAGATCCGCACGATCCAGGGCGCACACCGCCGGATCGACCGGCGGGAGCTGAGACTTCAGGGCGGGCTGGCGGTGCTCGGCGCCGCGGTGGCGGCCGGTCTGCTGCTGTGGGCGGTACGCGCCGCGGCCGAGGGCACCCTGACCGTCGGTGACGTGGTGCTCGTCGTCGCCGCGGTCGGCACGGTACAGGGCGCCCTTGCCGCTTTGGTGACCGAGGCCGTGTCCGTGCATCAGGCGCTGCTGCTCTTCGGTCACTACCTGACCGTTGTCGACGCCGGGCCAGATCTGCCGGTACGCGACAGGCCCCTGCCGGTGACACCCCTGCGGGGCGGGATCGAGCTGCGCGATGTGTGGTTCCGTTACGCCGACGACCAGCCGTGGGTGTTGCGCGGGGTGAACCTGACACTCCCGGCGGGGCGCTCGACCGCCGTGGTCGGGCTCAACGGAGCCGGGAAGAGCACGCTGGTAAAACTGCTGTGCCGGCTCTACGATCCGACTCGTGGGCAGCTGCTCTGGGACGGCGTCGACCTGCGCGACCTCGACCCGGCGGAGCTGAGACGCCGGATCCGGGCCGTCTTCCAGGACGCGATCCCCTATGACCTCACGGCGCGGGAGAACATCGCCATCGGCGACCTGACCGCCCTGCGAGACGACGACCGGATCGAGGGCGCGGCGGATCGCGCCGGTGTGCACGACGTCCTGGCCGCCCTCCCACACGGTTACGAGACGCTGCTGACCCGGATCTTCTTCTCCGAAGCCGACCGCGCCGACCCGGACACCGGGGTGGTCCTCTCCGGCGGGCAGTGGCAGCGGCTGTCGATAGCCCGGGGTCTCGTACTCGACCGGCCCGATCTGCTCGTCCTTGACGAGCCGAGCTCCGCCCTGGACGCCAAGGCCGAGCACGAGGTGCATGCCCGGCTCCGGGAGCACCGGCGCGGACTGGCCAGCGTGCTGGTCTCACACCGGCTGGGCGTCGTACGCGAGGCCGATCTGATCGTCGTGCTGTCCGACGGGCGGATCGCCGAACGGGGCACGCACGACGAGCTGCTGATGCGCGGCGGTGCGTACGCCCGGCTCTTCGAGCTGCAGGCGGCCGGTTACCGTCCTTCGACGTCGGAGGGGGTCCGGTGAGCGCCGCTCTGGCCGCCGTGCTGACCGGTGCCGGCGCGGTGCTGGTGCTCGCGTTCGCCGTCGTGGCCGCGGCCGTCCTGCTCCGCGGGCACCTCGTCGCGCTGTCGGTCAGCGGGCTGAGCATGGCACCGGCGCTACGCCCCGGAGACCGGGTGCTGGTCCGCCGGACGCCGGGTGAGCGGCTGCGTAACGGTGACATCGTGGTGGTCGAGGAGCCGGGACCTTGCCGGCCGGGCGATCCGACCGGGGCCCAAGGCTCCCGGTGGATGGTCAAACGGGTCGCCGCGGTGCCGGGCGATCCGGAGCCGGCCTGCCTGCCCTCCTGGGCCCGGCAGCCCACCGGCATCGTTCCGCCCCGGCACATCGTGCTCCTCGGCGACAACGCCGAGGCGAGCAGAGACTCCCGGCACTTCGGCACCGTCCGAACAGATCGGGTGCTCGGCGTGATTCTGCTCCGGCTCGGTCGAAGACCCACAGCCGAAGCGGGTTCCCGTCGGCGCGTCAACCAGGTGAGGCCCTGACCACTGGTGCTGCGTTGATCTCGCCAGCGGGCCGACCGGCGTCATCACCAGGCCTGACGTCGCTCGAAGAGAGCACGTTTCCTGTCATATCGCCTCGCGTGTACCTGATGACACGCTCCTTAACGACAGGTCAGGTCGCACGCCGCTCGACCAATCAGGGGCTGGAGCGGTGCAAGGAGCGCAAGTTCCCGATCCTGCCGGCGTTCGTGGCCCAGGCCGTGAGGCGGTGCCCGGGGCCCGGCCGACCGGCCGGGGCCCGGGCACCGCCTCGCGGGTCAGTTCGCGAGGTCCTCGTCCCTGATGGTCTCGACCCGGCAGTGCGAGAGCGCGTTCCGCTTCGGCTGGTAGACACAGACCTTGAGGTCGATCCACTTGACCTGGCCCTTGGTCTTGAAAAGGTAGCCCTTGGACCCGGAGGGGGCACAGGACCAGAGCGCCGGTGACCAGGACGGCCCGCCCTTCTGGTAGTGGAACCTGGCGCGAACCCAGGCGCAGTGACCGGGGTGGCGGTCTCGGTCGTAGATCTTGCCGTACGCGGTGAAGTGGCTCTGGTTGAAGCCGGTGACCCACAGTTGCGCCTTGGCGTACCCGGAATGCCCGGAGCCGGATCTGACCGTCCCCAGATAGAAGTCGCCCTGGGCCGTCGCGCTCGCCGCGGTGGGCAGTCCCAGCACGAGCGCGGTGGCCAGCAGCGCTCCACGGACGATCCTGCGCATCGTCTCTCCTCTTTCCTATGCTTCCCTGTGTTTTCCGGCGCGGGTTCTTCTCGGCTCGGGTGATCCGTCACCAGTGATACGCGAGACGACTTGGAACTCTCTTGCGAGTCACTGCCCGCGGCGCACCGCCCGGTTCGCGGCCTCATCCCGCCGAGGAATCCGGGGAGCCGGAAGGATCCGGAGAGCCGGCGGACAGCAGCGCGGCGGTATGACTGGCGTTGACGTGAGCCGGCCCGGAGGCCGAGTCGAAAAGAGATGATCACCAGTGAAAGGATCATGTATCCGCTGAATCGTTTCCCAGTGAGCTGCAAGACCGGGTCCTTAGCGTGCCGCCATGAGTTCGGATTCACGCACACGGGCCGCCGGTGTCCTCTTCGTCCTGGCGGTCCTCGCGGTGGCGGGCGCCCTGGTCGGCGCCGTCGGGCACTACACGATCCTCGACCGGCCGGTCCTGCTGGGTACCCTGGCCGCGAGCCTGATCATCGTCTCCGGGGCGCTCGTTTTCGGGGGAGGGCTCCGCGGGCCCGTCATCGCGCTTGGGATGATCTGGACGACGATGGGGGTGGTCACCTATGTGAACGGCTGGCAGGTGTATGCCCAGATCCCCGGCCCGACCGGCAGTGGGCTGGAAGTGCGTGTCCTGTACGACGACTGGATCATCCCCGACTGGGCGCTCGTGGTCCGCAAGAACGACGGCCTGCTGACGCGTGAGTGGACCTTGGTGGAGCGCTTCAGCTCCGAACACGCTGACGGCCTGCCCATGGTGACCTGGGCCGATCCCTCGCACGTGCGACTGGACGACCGGCCGGGCGATGATCGGGCGTTCTGGGGCGGGCAAGTGGTCGTCCTGGACCCCGAGATCGGGCGGCCGCTCGAGCCGGACCACCCGGTGAGCTCCTTCTGAGGCCCGGCCGTCTCCTGCCGACCTCTACCGGCGGGCCGCAAGGGCCGTCACATTCGGCTCGGGCTGTATTGCAGCGTCGCCTGCCTGGTGCTGCGTTCCTCAACGGGGATAGCGAACGTGCGGTGGAGAACCCGAGGTTGTCGGGAGGCCTTCCCTCGCCTTTGGCATCCCGCGCCGGCAGGAATCTGCGCCTCCAATGAGGCACGTTGCACTAGTGGTTCCTGAGCAGGATGTTGCCCGTGATCCTGGGCTCGCAGAGTTCCTCGGCGCCCGGGGCACCGGCCACGATGGTGAAGCCGGTCGGGGCCAGGCGCAGTTCCATCACCGCGGCCCGCTCGGCGGCGGGCAGGGCGGCGTAGCGGGCCAGCAGCTCCTCGTCGTCGAACAGGTCGGCGTCCGACAGGAAGACCGGGGAGGTGGGGTGGCGGCGTCCCAGGTCCAGGAGCTTGCCGCCGCCGTCCCAGTTGACGCCGTTCAGCGAGACCCAGCCGATCCCTTCCAGGCCCTCGAACAGGCGGGCCGCGTCGCCGAAGCGGTGGGTGCGCATCACCGGGTGCAGGTAGGCGTCGGCGTCCAGCACATCCTGGTCGCGCGGGTCGCCGGTCGCCGAGGAGTGCGTGCCGTAGCGGCCCGCGGAGCGGCCCAGGCCCAGCCGGTGCACCACCGACAGGCCCTCCTCGCCGGTGTCGCCGCCGGAGAGTAGCCGTACCAGCTCGCGGTCGATCAGCCGCTGGTGCTCGCCGAAGCTGTGGAAGAGCCACAGGTACATCAGGCCGCCGGGGGAGAGCCGCTCGGCCAGCCAGGCCAGGCCCGCGCGGGGGTCGTCGAGGCAGTGCAGCACCCCGGTCATCACGATGAGGTCGTAGGGCCCCTTGAACCCGTCCCCGCCGATGGCGCCGCGTACCAGCTCCACGTTGGTCAGCCCGTTGCGCTCGCGCAGTTCCCCGGCCACGTCGAGCGAGGACCGCGACAGGTCCATGCCGGTGAAGCTCGCCCGCGGATACTGCGAGGCGAGCCCGAGCAGCTGGTGGCCGGTGCCGCAGCCGGCGTCCAGCACCCGTTTGCCGGCCAGGGTCTTGTCCCTGGCGACCATGCCGATGCCGAGCGCCAGGTCCAGGATCAGGTCGTCGCCGACGGTCAGGGAGGGGCAGGGGTAGCGCTCGTACAGCTCCCTGACCTGCTCTACGGCGCTCACGGGGTGTCGATCTCGTCGTACGGGATCTCCTCGATCCGGCGGGCGAAGACCCAGTGGTGGCCCTCCAGGTCCTCGGCGGTGTAGTTGCGGTCGCCGTAGAAGCGGGTGCCCGGCTCGTCGCGGATCACCGCCCCGGCCTTCCTCGCACGCTCGTGGTGTTCGTCCACGTCGTCGACGAACACGTACAGGCTCTGGTGCGGCTCGCCCTGACCCCGCGGCTCGTGCCTGCGGCCGTCACCCGTCCCGGCGAGCTGCACGACCCCCTCGCCGAACGACAGCTCGGCGTGCACGATGGAGCCGTCGTCGTCGTTCAGCACCTTCCGCTTTTCGAATCCGAACGCCTCGATGAGCCATTCGATGGCTTTTTCGAGGTCGGCATAGAAGAGGACGGGGGTGATTCTCGGCATTCCGTCGGGTGGGTTGAGCATTTCTCCCTCTCCCTCGATCGGTGACCTTGGAAACGTACGGGAACGCTACCCCGCATCCCGCCGGCGAGACGTCCGGGCGTTCACGATTTGCACCGCGTTCACGGGTTCCACGAACCGGTCACGTGTTCGGCAGGCGCAGGCCGCCGTCCAGGCGGACGACCGTCGCGTTGAGGTAGCCCAGCTCGCACACCGCCCGGACCGTGCGGGCGAACTCCCGCGGCGTTCCCAGCCGGGGCGGGAAGACGATCTGCCGTACCAGCGGGCGCCGGAACTCCGGCGGGATCGCCCCGAACAGCGGGGTGTCGAACAGGCCGGGGGAGAGCGCGCACACCCGTACGCCGACCGAGGCCAGGTCGCGGGCGGCCGGCAGGGTCAGCGCGGCGACCGCGCCCTTGGAGGCGGCGTAGGCGGTCTGACCGGCCTGGCCGTCCTCGGCGGCGGCGGAGGAGGTGTTGACGACCACGCCCCGCTCGCCGTCCTGTAGCGGCTCGGTCGCGGCCATCGCGGCGGCGGCCAGGCGCATCACGTTGAAGGTGCCGACCAGGTTGACCGCCAGCGCCCGCTCGAAGGTCTCCAGGTCGTGCGGGCGGCCGTCGAGGCCGAGCGTGCGGGCGGCGGGTGCGATGCCCGCGCAGCTCACCGCCACCCGCAACGGCCCGGTGAGTCCCGCGGCCACCTCCACGGCATGCTCGACCGACTCGGCGCGGGTCACGTCGGTCTCCACGAACGTGCCGTCCACCTCGCCCGCCACCGCGGCTCCCGTACGGGTGTCGGTGTCGGCCACGACCACGTGCGCGCCGGCCCCGGCGAGCTCGTACGCGGTGGCGGCGCCCAGCCCTCCACCGGCCCCCGACACCAGTGCCGTCACCCCTCGCAGCTCCATATCCGTTTAGCCGCCTTTCCGCAATGCTGGGCGAATGTGCTTACTTATAAAGACATATCCTGACGCGAAATTCCGCATTCACGCTGCACTCCACAGACGTGAGGTAACCAATGACGATTTCCAACGGCGCTGACAATGTGCACGACCTGATCGCCCGCCGGCGGCGCGAGCGAGATCGCATCCCGCGGCGCGCGATACCCGAGGAGGGGGTGCCGGTCTCCTCCACCCAGGAGCGCATCTGGTTCGGCGAGAGGTTCAATCCGGGATTCGGGTTCTACCACGTGCCCGCCACCCTGCGGCTGCGCGGCCCCCTCGACGCCGGAGCCCTCGACCGGGCGCTCTGCGAGGTGATCAGGCGGCACGAGATCCTGCGCTCCACCGTCGAGGAGATCGACGGCATGCCCGTCCAGCGCGTCGGCGACGCGCCCACCGGTGTGCTGCGCTCCGTCGACCTGACCGGCGAGCCCGATCCCGGGGCCAGCCCCGAGGACGAGGCCGCGCGGATGGCCGCCGACGACATCCTGGCCCCGTTCGACCTGCGGCACGGACCGCTGGGGCGGGCCCTGCTGCTCAGGCTGGGGCCCGACGACCACGTGCTCGTGCTGACCTTCCACCACATCGTCTTCGACGACCCGTCCTTCGGCATCGTCGGGCGCGAGATCGAGGCCCTCTACACCTCCTCGGCACCCTTGCCCGAACTGGAGCTGCAGTACACCGACTTCTCGGTCTGGCAGCGCGAGCGGCTGCGCACCGAGGAGGTGCGCTCGCGCCTGGTCGGCTACTGGCGGCGGACCCTGGAGGGCGTGCCCCGGCTGCTCGACCTGCCGTCGGACCGGCCCCGTCCGCCGCAGCGGAGCCGCGCGGGCCGCTTCCACCGCTCCCGGCTGCCCGCGGACGTCGTCGGCGCGGCACGCGCGATGGCGCGCGAGGAGGGCACCACCCCGTTCACCGTCCTGCTGGCCGCCTACGGCGTGCTGCTGTCGCGCTACGCCGACCAGGCCGACATCGTCACCGCGGTACCCGCCGCCGGACGCATCCGGCCCGAGCTCGAAGAGCTCGTCGGCTGCTTCATCAACATCATCTGTCTCCGCCTCGACCTGCGCGGCGAGCCCACCTTCCGCGAGCTGCTGCGCCGGGTGCGGCACGCCTCCGTCGAGGGCCACGACCACGAGGAGATGCCCTTCGAGGAACTGGTGCGCGAGCTGCACCCGCAGCGGCCGCGGAGCCACACGCCGCTGTTCCAGGCGGGGCTCGGGGTACGCGACAACGACGGCGTCTTCCTGAACCTGCCGGGCGTGCGGGCCTCGGAGTTCGTGCCCGACGTCGAGGTCTCGCACTTCGACCTGATGGTGGACTTCAGCGTCGACGGCGACGGCATGGCGGGCCTGTGGGGTTACAACGACGACCTGTTCGACCCCGACACCGTCGAGGTCCTCGCCGAGCAGTTCACGCTCCTGCTCACCGAGGCGTGCGCCCAGCCCGACCGTCAGGTCGGCGACCTCCGGCTGCCCGCGTCCCCGAGGCTGCCCCAGCCCGAGAGCGTCGGGGCCGAGGGACCGGCCGCCGTCCTGGCCGGGCGGGCGCGGCGCGTACCGGACTCGCCTGCCGTCACCTCCGCCGACGGCACGCTGACCTACGCCCAGCTCGACGCGCACGCCGAGGCCCTGGCACCCGCCGTGCGCAAGGGGGCCGAACCGCCGGCCGCCGACACCCCCGACCTCGCCGTGTGGTGGTACGCCCGGCTCAGGGCCGACGGCGGCCCGCGGGACGCGGGCTACGCGCGGGCCGCGGACCTGGCCTCGCGGATCGGTCTGGGCGCCACCGGCACCGTGCTCACCTTCGCCCCGCCCGCCTCCGGCGTGCTCGCCGACGCCATGCTGCTGGCCCTCTCCTCCGGCGCGCACCTGGTGATCGCGCCCCCCCAGGCCGCCCGCGACATCGAGCGGCTGAGGACCCTGGTCGAGGACGCCACGGTCGTGCACGCCCCACCGGCCACGTGGCGGCTGCTGCTGCGCGAGAACGCCCTGCCGGAAGGCCGTCCGTTCACCGCGCTCTGCGACGCGGCCACCACCCCGGACCCCCTGGTACGGGAACTGGCCGCGCAAGTCCCCACCTGGACCCTGTACGGAGAGCGCTGGGCCGCGGCCCACCGGATCGACCCGCTCGCCGAGCCCCGCAGGGGCGTCCCGCTCGGCGTCCCGCTGGCCGGCACTCCGATCGAGGTCACCGGCCGGGCCGGGCGACCCGGCGCCACCGGCGTACCCGGGGAGATCCACGTCGGCGGCGTCGCCACCGGGGACCGGGGCCGGATCCTGCCCGACGGCTCGCTGGAGCTGCTCGGCCGCTTCGACCGGATGTTCACCGTCGGCGGGTTCCGGGTGGACACCGACGAGGTGGCCCGCTCCCTGGCCGGCCGCCCCGGCGTGGTCGAGGCGGTCGTGGACGTGCGCCACGACCGGCTCGTCGCGTACGTGGCCGGAGACGGGATCGATCCGCGGAAGCTCACCGCCCACCTGCCCGAATACCAGGTGCCCGGCTCGGTCGTCGTCCTCGACGCGCTGCCCAGGAACGCGCGGGGCGACATCGCCCACGAGGAGTTGCCCAGCCCCGAGGCCCCGGGCGACGAGGGCGGCCAGGTGCCGATCAGGGGCGGCACCGAGGAGTCCGTCGCCGGCATCTGGCGCGAACTGCTCGGCGTGCGGGAGATCGGCGCCGCCGACGGCTTCCTCGACCTCGGCGGCCACTCGCTCACCCTGGCCCGCCTCAGCCTGCGCTACGAGGTGGCGTTCGGCATCGAGGTGGAGCTGCCCGACCTGCTGCGCCACGCGACGGTCCGCGAGCAGGCGGCACTCATCGACGAGCGCCGCGCGCAGGCCGGCCTCACCGGAGAGGGGAAGTCGTCATGACCTCGGTATCCGCCAAGCCCGCGCAGGCCACGAGCGAGGGACCCCCCAGGACGAGGCTGGAGTCGCTGACCGGGCTGCGGTGGTTCGCCGCGTTCGGCGTGTTCTTCAGCCACGTCGCGATCCTGCTGCCGCTGCCCTACCTCAACGAGCTGTTCATCCTCGGCACCGCCGGGGTCACCTTCTTCTTCGTCCTGTCCGGATATGTTCTGACCTGGACGTTCTTTGCGAACGACACCGCGCCGAGGTTCTACTGGCGCCGCTTCGCCAGGATCTGGCCGTCGCTGCTCATCACCACCGTCGCGGCGGTCGCGCTGCTCGTCGGCGGCCAGCTCTGGCCCACCGAGGGCGGCACCTCGCTGGTCTGGTGGACGGTCGCGACGCTGCTCCTGGTACAGGCGTGGATCCCGGCGTCGTTCCAGAGCGACACCGTGCCGCACACCGTCTCCTGGTCGCTGTCGTGCGAGGCGTTCTTCTACGCGGTCTTCCCGTTCGTGGTCCGCCCGATCGTGCGGCGCACGCTGCGCCAGATGGTGACGATCGCCGCCGTGCTCATCGCGATCAGCATCGGCACCCGGGTCTGGCTCTGGCTGGCCAATCCGCAGATCACGCCGGAGAACTGGTTCACCTCCGACCTGTACTACTTCGCCACCCACTCGCCGATCGCCCGGGTCGGCGAGTTCGTGCTGGGCATCGTGATCGCCGCCGCGGTACGCCGCGGCTGGCGCAGCCCGCTCGGGCTGCGCGCGGCGACCGCGATCACGGTCGGCTACTTCGCGCTGCTGTGGGCGTGGTCCGTCTCGGGCCTGTGGCCGACCGCGCTGGCCGAGGCCGCCAACCGGGGCAGCATCGTGGTGTTCGCGCTGCTCATCGCGGCGGCGGCGACCAACGACCTGGCCGGTCGGCGCAGCCTGCTCGGCTCCCGCCCGCTGGTGGCGCTCGGCCAGTGGTCCTACGCCTTCTACCTGGTGCACTTCCTGGTGCTCTTCCCGATCGCCAAGCACGCGTTCGGCCGGCAGTCGCTCTACGACTTCCCGCCGCCCAGCTGGGCGCACCTGCCCTACGCGGTGGCCGGGCTGGCGATCAGCGTGCTGCTGTCGTGGGGGCTGTACCGGCTGTACGAGTACCCGATCGAGAAGCGGCTGCGGGCCATGCTGCGCCGCGAACCGAAGACCACACCCCCGGCCCCGGGCGCGGAGCCGTCGATGTGAGATCGAACTCCTGCCCTCCAGCTTCTCCGGGGTCCCAGTGGTAACGACGCAGGAGACAACGAATATGCAGGTCAGCGGCTCACCTTTCAAGCTGTGCCCGAAGGTCCTCAAGGAAGCTCCGACCTGCGTATCCGTTGAAAATTTCGCCGAAACCACCGGGACCCCTCATCGCGCGCTGCACGTGCCGAGGGCGGGCGGGTCTTGGCCGCGTAGTACGTAGAGGTCGCCACCTGTAGGACCTGGCCGATCGGCTCGACCCTGAACCGGTCGCGGTGGTGGTCGATGAGCGCAGGGAGTGCCACTCTGGCTAAGCCTGCCTGTTTCTCCTTCACCCTGGACAAGGGGTTGTGGATCAGGGGGTTCTGGTGAGGGGGAGGCCAGAGAGGAGGTGCTCACGGAGGGCGGATCCACGGATGCCGATCTCAGGGAAGTCGTCGGGGCTGACGGCGCCCTTGATCAGTAGTTCGGGGACCAGGAGGCCGGTCAGCGGGGCATCGGGCGTCGGGTCGACCAGGCCGCCGATGGGAGCCGTGGGCAGGTCGAGGTAGGCGGGGGCGAGGGTTCTGCCGTGGAGCGTGCCGGCGACCAGGTCGGGGCAGAACTCCCTCCAGAAAATCGCCACCGTGGTGCGCAGATCGCCATGGATCATCACCAGTTTGTCGGTCATGTCGCCGACGAAGGTCTCCGCCGTCACGTGGCCGAGCACGATCAGCTTCGTGTCACCCGCCAGGTAGATGTTCCTCGCCCGCAGGTCCCCCAGGACGACCAGCGCGGCGGCGCCGTCGTCCACGTTGACGATGTTGCCGTCTACGGTCAGATCGCCGTCCACGACGTACCCGGTGGCCGCGTCGGGCGTGTCCGTCCGCCACGGAGTCCGCTCGTGCTCGTTGAGGGGGAGTTCTCCGGTCACCGAGGCCGGGCCGGGCACCAGGATGTACTCCTCCTCGTACAGGTTCTCGTACGTCCCCTCCGGCAGCCCCCGCCGCTCGAACAGGTCCACCGCATCGTCCCACGCAAGGTAACTGCTTCGCATACGCGCGACCGTAACAGCATCTCCAGCGTCGTGAGATGCTGCCAGGGCCTGTGGCGGTGGGCTTCCCACGGGGCTGGGCCGGCGCCGAGCATGAGCCCGCTGAACCTCCTCCACCGCCCGCCGGGCCCCCCGGCCTGGGAGCACCGCATCTGGTCAGACTCCGCGGTCACCGCCTTCCTGGGATGCCGCTACTGTCTGGGGTCGAAGATGGTGGCCTACCTGGACGAGACCAGCCGGCCCCCGGTGGATGGGCACTTCCGGGCTGGGAGCGTGACCAAGTCGTTCACGGCGACCGCGGTGCTTCAACTGGTGGGAGAGGGAGAGCTGCATCTGTCCGACGGTGTGGAGCAGTGGCTGCCGGGGCTCGTGGACAGGGGCGCCGACATCACGATCAGGCACCTCCTCCAGAACACCAGCGGCCTTCCCGAGTACTCGGGCGGGCATCCCCGAGGAGCGCTAACGTACCTGGTCGGCACGCGAACTGGTGGAAAGAGCGGAAAAGCTTCCGCGCGACTTCCCGCCCGGGTCTGAGTACAGGTACTCCAACACCGACTACATCGTGCTCGGCATGCTGATCGAGAGGGTCACCGGCAGGCCGTACGCGACAGAGATCAGGGAGCGGATCCTGCGGCCGCTAGGCCTGCGGCATACCCGCGGGCCGTACACCTCCGGCGAGGCTCCCGGCACACCGCCGCGCTGGACGCCGGGGTGCCGCTGGCCGACGTCCAAGAGCTCCTCGGCCATGCCTCCCCGGTCACGCCCCAGCGCTACAACCGCGGCCGCCGCAAGCTTGACAGTCACGCCGCCTACCGGATGGCCTCCATCCTTGGAGGGGGCTGACCTCGTCAGCGCCAGTCGGTGCGGCCGGTCCGGTAGATCGGCCCCTCGTTGATCTGGATGGTTTCCATGTAGGTCGCGCCCTTGTGCTGGGTGAAGACGATGGCGTACTCGCCACCGCAGATCTCGCACCAGCCGGTGAGGGCGAGCCGTTGCCGACTCGCTGAGGGCCATTGCGTGATCCTGATGCCGACGATGAGGAGTGACAAGCCAGCGGAGAGGGCAGTCGAATCAAGAGCGGCGAGGCATAAGGTAGCTCTCATGTTCCGTGATGAGGATCTTGCCCTGCTCGCACGGCCGCTGTACGCCTTCCTCACCGTTGCACCACGCGGTGAACGCTGGCCCACGCCGCGCCCGGTGTGGTTCGAGGTAGCCGACGACGGCGATCTGCAGATGTTCTCCGTCCCGGAGGCGCCGAAGCTCGACCGTCTCCGGGAGCACCCCCGTGCTTCCGTCGTCGTCGCGGCTCCATCTGGTGAGCCCGAACACTGGGTGGCGGTGGAGGGTTCGGTCACTCTCCACGATCAGGGTGGCGCCGAGCTCGCTGCTCGTCTCGCCGAACGATACTGGGACATGAGCGACCCGAACCACCAGAGGTTCCTCGATGAGTGGCGTGTCAGGGGCGTGGTGCGCATCGTCGTTCACCCAGAGGTGGTCAACCGCTTCTCCGCCTGACAGATGACGGCCGGCTCGCCGCCGAGGCGGCCGATCCGGGCACCGCCGCGACGCTGTCAGTCCCGAGGTTCCCCAGTTACCCCGATCGCGACGGCGGCGTCGGTCAGGGGATGCAGCAAGTGACCAGCCGGAATTCTGGCGCCATTAGAAGGCCGGGTTCCCGCGACGTGTTAATCATCTGGAGCGAGTTCAGAGGACGTCGCCGTGGAGAACCTTAATGATCTGATCACGGGCTTGTTGCAGGCCGACGCCCAGGGACTCTGTTCCATCCTCATGTAGGAGGCCGAGCAGGAGATGCTCGGTGCCGACGTACCGGTGCCCGAGCCCGGCCGCCTCACGGCGGGCCGCCTCCGTGAGGCGGACGAGGTCTGCGCTTATCGCTCGGGGGCGCGTGGCGCCGAGGTCGACGCCGAGGCTGTTGAGCGTCATGACGGCCACGCCCTCGTCCAGGCGGGCAAGGCCCGTCAACAGGTGATCGGCGGTAACACGGTCATGTCCCTGAGCCCTTGCTTCCTGCTCAGCCAGGTCCAGCGCCTGCCGGGCACGAACCGTCAGGAGGCGCTCCAGGGGTTGATGAAGGGTTGTCTTCCTCAGCTTCCTCAGCATGGCGCCTCCGTCCGCGCGAGCAACTGACAACAGTATGGTGGCGCTGAGTTGACCGTGACAGGGGGTGGTCAACTGGCTTGGTGTTCGGCGCGGGCTTTGGCCTGGGCAAGGCGGTAGGAGTCGCTGCCGGTCTCGGTGATGTTGCCGACGAAGGCGAGGCGGTCGACGATCGCGGCGCAAAGGCGCGGATCGGTGAAGGTTCATTGGGTTTTCGGCCACGACTACGGGCACCCCTTGAAGATCAGAGCACCCGCTGAGCCTGACTTTCTTGAGTGTTGATCCCCAAGTCCCGACGCCGCACCGCGGCAAGGAACCGGATGAGGATGACACCAATACTCGCTGCGGCGGCCGTCCATACGATCACCAGCGCCCAGGACGCCGTCGGACGCCCGATCAGAAAGATCTGGGGCGGCAGAAAAGTCATTTCGACGATCGCGCCGACCGGCACCGTCAACCTGGCAAGCAGGCCAATCACCCCAGGCCGTCCGATGCTCGCGCCAACGGCGCCCAGAATCGGCCCAAAAAGCATGCTCGCGAGCCACCAGGAGAGCATCAGCCTCCACTGCCAGGCCAGCGGAACGCCCGTAAAGGCGGACTCCACGCAGTAGTACGCCGCCGTGGCCGCGATCAATGCCAGAACACCGGTGCTCGCCCCGCGGATGAGCCCACCGACCAGCCACCCCACGGTCACCGCCAGTGCCGCCCAGGCCCAGCCGACGTCCAGCAGCAGGCTCACCACTTCTGCGGCCTTCCCGACCCACACCCAGCCCGCATCCACCGACCGGCGTCCGATCATCCCGCCCGGAGAGGACACGTCCTTGACGAGGGAGAGGGCCGCGCCAAATCCCGCACCAAGCGTAAGAACGCCGACCGCACTGCGAATGATCTTCACTTCGCGAGAATACGCGCCCTTCAAAAGCCAACGCCCCGCAGAGACCCGACTGCTGGACCTGGTCGACACCCCTGAGGTCCTCGTGCTGCGCGAGCGCCTGGCCACCGGTCGGGGCCTGTGGCGGTGGGCTTCCCATAACTTCTGCCGTTTGTGAGCATGTGACCGCGAAGAGCTTCCGGAGCCCCCTACGCGTGCGCGGGTCAGGGGCGTGGTCGTCGCGGCCCGGAGTATGGCTGCCGGCTCCGCGGCCCTCAAGGCCACGGCCCTCGCTGTGCTCGCCCCGCGGCCTTGACCGCCGCCATCGCCGACAGCCTTCAAGGGCCGCCATGAGGACCACGCGAAAGATCGTCTCCCCGGTAACCGATCCGGGCGGCCGACATCGGCTTCGGGGTAAGGGGGCCGATGTGAGGCTCAAGCCGAGCGCTCACCGGTCTCCGCCGTGAGCAACTAATCTACGTTGTAAAGTCCGGGGCGCCGGATCGTTCACACCGACTCCGGGCAGGCTACGAAACCGCACTCAAGATCGACTCATGGCCGGTTTTACCGGTATCTCGGCTGGACCCGATGGCGTGGTGGATGCCGATCACGCCGATGCCGACTTCGCCGGTGATGACGCCCAGGGCGCGGCTGCCGCGTCCTGGATCCAGGGAACGGCAGCCGAGAGATTTGGTCAGGGAGTCACGATGGCGAGTTGCGAGACGAAGTCCTCGGTGACCCAGAGGTTGTCGTCGGGGCCGGTGGTGATGTCGAACGGTCCGGCGACGAGAGTCGGCAACGCGTACTCGTTGATGATCCCGGACGTGGTGGAGTAGGCGACGTTGTTGGCTTCTTGCTCGACGAACCACACATTGTTGTCGGGCCCGACGGTGATGCCCCACGGGAAGCTGTCAGGGTCGGAGAGCGTGTACTCGGTGAAGTTGCCCGAGGTGTCGACGTTGCTGAGCTTGCCGTTGGCGTCGGTGTACCACAGGTTGCCGTCAGGGCCCGTGGTGATGCCGACGGGCATCGCACCGGAGGACGGCACGGCGAACTCGGTGATCGAGCCGCTCGTGGTGATCTGCCCGATGCTTGCGGTGAGCGGTTCGGTGAACCACAGGTTGTCGTCCGGCCCGGCGGTGATGCCCATCGGGTAGGCGCCGCTGGTGGGCAGGGCGTACTCGGTGATGGTTCCGGAGGTGGTGATGCGTCCGATCTTGTTGGCGTTGGTCTCGACGAACCACAGGGCGCCGTCCGGCCCGGCGGTGATGCCCCAGGGGTAGGCGTCGCTGGTGGGCAGGGCGTACTCGGTGATGGTTCCGGAGGTGGTGATGCGTCCGATCTTGTTGCCGGCCGCCTCGGTGAACCAGAGTGCGCCATCGGGCCCGGTGGTGATGTAGGCCGGCTCGGAGTCGCCGGCGGGCAGAGAGTACTCGGTGAACAGGCCGCCTGTCGTGACCTTTCCGATCTTGTTGGCGTAGTTCTCGGTGAACCATATGTTGCCGTCGGGGCCGGTCGTGATCCCGACGGGGGTCGCGGGGTCGGTCGGTATCGACAGCTCGCTGATCGACGGCGTCTGCAGGGCTTCGGCCGCGAGCCTGGCAGGCCGGGCGGAGCGGGGCGGAGGTGGGAAGTGGCACTTGATACGCCGGTGCTGTGGCATCTGCTTGAGCTTGAGGCAGAGCTTCACCCACGGCCGTGCAGGGGACGGGTGTGGCGGGGCGGCGGACGCGGATAGGGCCGCCGGCGCGCTTACCGCCAGGGTCAGAGCCATGACCACGAGCGGGTAGCCCAGGCGTCGAGTCGAAAGACGCATGACATTCCTTCCAGAACAAGAACGAAAGGGAACGCGGGCGGATCGCCGGGCACCGATGAGTCGTTGAGTCTGCGGTATCGAGGGGCCGCCATCAGCGGATGTTCACAGGCCTCGGCGCGCAAACCCTTCAAGGTCTCGATCCGGGGCCATGGTGTTGCCTCGTGTCCGGCCCTCGCGACCCCAATATCTCCCACCGCCGTCGATCGCCGGCGATCTTCTGCGTTCGTGGCTGGTCATGGAAGCGCCAATTCAGCGGGGGTGAGCGCCGTGCTCGGCTCAAAGCCGCTGCCGTGCGAGGGCGGATGTGAGGGGAGAAGGGCGGTGCCGGTCAGGCGACCGAGTGGCTGATGGTGCCGGTGTAGGTGCCCGCGACGGCGGAGGACGGGATGGTGATGACGAGCGTCGGTTGCCAGCTCGTGGATTGATCGATCCCTACCGCCTTGCGTCCGCTGAACGCGGTTACCGGCGCCGTCAGGGCGACCTTCTGGGCGGCGGTGGCCTGTCCGGGGGTATTGGTGCCGGCACCCGATTCGGCGGTGACGGGGCCGGACCAGTACGCGACGTTGGCCTTGGTGATGGTGCCCGATCCGCCTGCGGTGGCGAAGTCGGTGGCCGAGACGGTCGCCGTCCAGGTCGGGCCCACCCCGGTCCGGATGTCGGCCACGGTCACAGTCCCCAGCGAGGCGCTGATCGTAGCTCCCCTGGCGCCAGAGCCGAGATTCGCCGAGGTCGGCACGGTGATCTCCAGCGAGTTGGCGCGCGAGGCGACCGTCACGACGGCCGCGGACCAGGGGGCCGAGACGCCTGAGGAGGCTGAGAAGGCGGGCGCGTCGAGGGCGAGCAGCACGACGAGCGACGCCGTCACCGGCAAGAGCGTTCGCGCGACGCCACGGCCGCCACGGCTCATCCTCATATCGATTCCTCGTACATCCCTCGCAGGCGATGCGGGTAGGGGCAGCTCTTCGGTGGGCGAAAAGAGCGATGACAGCTTAGATCACATGATCTACTCCGCGTCCGGCAACGACGTCCGGGTGCGGCAAATCCGAGGCAAAGACCGCCACAGGCCATGACATGCATCGCCCGCGCCCAGGGGTGTACGAACACGTCACCGGGTGCCGCATCCACGAGCCCCAAGCGCAGGCGCAAAGGCTGGCTGTGATCAAAGGACAGGCAGGCGGCCTCGCCTCAGCCACCCCCTCGGCTGACGGGGCCGCGCACCAACGCCCGCACTGGCCTCGCGCCTGCACCGCGCTGACCGAGCCCGCGCGCCTTGTGCCGGAAGGCCTGCCCGCCACCATGATTGCCAGTCACCAAATGATCGCCAAAAGTGCCCAGGTGTCTTCTCAGGCAACTCTCCACAGAGCGATCAGTACAGAGAATGTGCGCACGTAGGAACCGCCCACAGACCCAGGACGGGCATTCGATGAGGGAGATCACCCAATGTCCAAGAGCCGTCTCGGCATCGTCTTGATGGGGGCCGCCAGTGTCACGGCGGCCATGATGGTGGCCCCGCCCGCCCAGGCCACCACCTGCCCCGCCTCAACCACCTGCTCCACCACGGTGAACTTCACCGTCACCGCCCCGGACGGGCTGACGATCACCGTGCCGGCCGGTCCGGTCAACGTCGGCAGCGCCGCGCCGGGCGGCCAGATCAGCGGGCAGCTCGGCGTGATCACGGTCTCCGACCAGCGTGCCGCGCTCAGCGCCACCTGGGTCGCGTCGGTGGTCGCCGCGACGGGAGGCTTCACCACAGGGGGCGGCACCGCCGCCGAGACCATCCCCAACCCCGACGTCCTGTACTGGTCGGGCGCGGCGACCTCCACCACCGGCACCGGAACCTTCGTCCCCGGCCAGGCCAACGCGGCCGCCGCGCAGTCGCTGGACACCTCGCGCACCGCCTTCAGTAAGACGAGCGGCTCCGGTGACAACTCCGCCGCCTGGAACCCGACCATCGTCATCAACGTGCCCGCCCAAGCGGTGGCGGGCACCTACACCGGCACGGTGAACCACTCCGTCGCCTGACCCGCCATGGCCATCTCACCGTTGCTCCGGCTCGTCTCTGCGGCGCTGCTCGCGCTCCTCGCGCACGCGATGGCCGGTGCTCCAGCGGCCGCCGCGGACCCTGGCCGGGGCCAGGCGCGTCCCAACGCCGACAAGAACAGCATCGGCATCAGGCTGCTGGAGATCCCCGCCAACCGGACCGACGACCCGCGCTCGCACCTCTTCATCGTCGACCACGTCAACCCAGCCACCACCTTCAGCCGGCGCTTCGAGGTCCACAACGCCTCAAACAAACCCCAGCACCTGCAGCTGTACGCGGCCGGAGCCGGTATCAGCCACGGCCGCTTCACCTTCGCGCCGGAACGCACCCCGAACGAGCTGAGCTCGTGGATCAAGCTCAACCGCGCCGCCATCGACCTGCCTCCGCACGACAGGGCATCGGTGAAGGCCACCGTCGCCGTGCCGGCCTGGGCTCCCAAGGGGGAGCGGTACGCCGTCATCTGGGCGGAGGTCTCCGCCGCCGGAGCGGGGAAACAAGAGGGCATCACCGTCGTCAACCGCGTCGGGATCCGCACCTATCTCGACGTCGGCCCCGGCGGGGAGCCGCCCACGGATTTCCGGATCGGCGAGATCGTGCCCCAACGGACCGAGGACGGGCAGCCGAGAATCCAGGCCACCGTCGCCAACACCGGCGAACGCGCCATCGACCTCGAAGGCCAGCTGTCGCTGTCGGACGGGCCAAGCTCGCTCAGCGTCGGCCCCGTCCCGATCGACCATGGCACCACCCTGGCCCCCGGCCAGCAGGCAACCGTCACCATCCAACTGGGAGACGACCTCCCCGACGGGCCATGGAAGTTCAGCCTCACCCTGACCAGCGGCCGGATCGACCGTACGCAGACCGGAACGCTCGCCTTCCCGCAGAAATCGGGAACGTGGGGCCTGGCGGCCTCGACAGACTCCCCGCTGACGCTGCCCCTCGCACTCGCCGCACTGGTGGCACTCATCGCCGGGGCCAGCCTGCTCATCGCGCGCCGCTTCCACACGCGCCGCAAGAGCCCGGCAGCCCTGAGTCATGGTGGTGACCTCACCTGACGCCGAGGCGACATGCGGTTCGCCCCTCCGACCGTGTCTGCCCAGGTGAGCACCCTACCTTCCCGCCGGGCAGGCGGCCCACCCGAAGTGCTGGCTTCGCGCGGAGGCGGCACTTTCGAGCCGTCGACTGCCTCGTACACGAAGTGGAACGCGGCGAATAGGGGCCGAAGTGCCGTCACCATCCAGCAACTCGGCACTTCCGATCACAGATGGCGGCTGGTGGTGCGAGCCTTACCGACACCCCGATTGATGGCCTGGTACGGGCAGGTGCGGGAACAGTGCCTGTTACCGCCCGTGGTCGCCGCGGCAACCGTGCACGCCTGGTTGGCCCACGTGAAGACCTCTCCGGGGGAGTCGTCATCCGCGACCTCTCAGGCACGCGCCAGCTTCCTCCCCTGGAGGCTGCACAGCTGGTGGCCGAGCAACTGTCCTTGGATTTCCGCGAAGGCGTGGCCCGCGCGAAAACACCCTATGCGCGTCCCAGGAATCTGTGGGGATTCGGATTCAACCGGGTAAACGGCTGTTAGAGGGCGCAGACCATGACTTCTCGGACCTTGGCAAGGCTCCCGACAGCCCATTGCCCCTTTGGGCCTTATCTTGTCTGCCTCTCTGCAGCGTAGGACGCGCAGTGAGCGGGGAGATTTGTCGCCCACCGCGGCGGGCCCCAGCGAGCGACGAAATTCCGGGGTTCCGAGGGGACCGAGGCGTCCCCTCTCGCCCCGGCCTGAAGTGTGGCCGACGCTTGCCGCCGGTCAAGTCCTGCGCGTCCTCGCTGCGCTCGTTCGCTCCGGACTGGACACCCCCGCTGTGCAAGCCGCTTCTTCAACTGCTCAACATCGCCCACATCGTCAGGCGCCGGTCCTCCATCCAGAGTTGGCACGATCCATGTGATCAAGGGTGAAGAAGGTCACCGCGACTGCACCCCGGTCTTCCGACGAAATAACCAGGGTTGAGGAGATCCACGAGCCTCCTCGGGACGTCGGTCTATCCCGATGTCGGCCGGAACCGGGGGAGCCGGCCATATGGGGCACATGACCTCGCTATGAAGCCGGCGGCCGTCCGCGCGGGAATTCATGGTTATCCGACTTGGTTGATCGGGTTATGACCATAGGTGTTGCTCTATCGGTGCCGGCGGACGCGGAGAATGCCGTGGACGCCGTCGTGGATCAGGCGCGGGTGGCGGAGTCGGCGGGAATCGACTCGGTCTGGCTCGGGCAGCGGTTCGACTACGACTCCGTCGCGCTGGCCGGGATCGTCGGCCGGGAGGTTCCGGGACTGGACGTGGGAACCTCCGCGGTGCCCATCTTCGGACGCCACCCGCTGCTGGTCGGCGCCCAGGCGCAGACGACGCAGGCGGCCACGCGCGGCCGGTACACGCTCGGGCTGGGGCTCGGCGCCAAGGCGTTCGTCGAGCCGGTGTTCGGCATCCCGCACGACCGGCCGATCGCCCGGCTGCGGGACTTCCTCACCGCGCTGCGGACCTTGCTGGCCGAGGGGTCGGTCGACTTCCACGGCGAGACGCTCACCGCGGTGAGCCCGATGCCCGCCGGGCTCGCGGGCGCGGCCCCGGCCGTACCGGTCCTGGTGGCGGCCATGGGACCGCAGGCGCTGCGCGTCACGGGCGAGCTGGCCGACGGGACGCTGCCGTTCCTGGCCGGGCCGAAGGCGCTCGCGGAGCACGTGGTGCCGCGGCTGCTGTCGGCGGCCGAAGCGGCGGGACGGCCCGCTCCGCGCGTTGTCGCGCTCGTCGCCGGGGTCGTCACCGACGACGTGGAGGCCGCGCGGGAACAGGCGGCCCGGCAGACCGCCTTCTACGACCGGGTCCCCTCCTACCAGAAGGTGATCGAACTGTCGGGGGCGTCGCGTGCCGCCGACCTCGTCGAGATCGGCGACGAGGAGGCGATCGCCGCGGCGGTGCGCCGCTATTTCGACGCGGGCGCGACCGAGGTGGTGTTCGGCCAGACCGACCTGGCCGGGCCGCAGGGCCGCGAGCGCACCTGGCGGCTGCTCGGCGAGTTGGCCGCGACCGTGGAGCGCAGGTAAGACCGGAACCTGTTCCGGCACCGCGCGGCGAAGCGGTAATCCACCCGAAGCCGCGCACGCGGCAGGCGGGACTCTCCGCCCTTTAGGGCGGAGAGGATGTCAGGGGATGAGGTCGATCTCCACGCCGGCCGGCGTCCGGCCCGGTTCCGCGCTTATCAGTGCCTACGAGTGCAGGCGGAGTGGATGAACCTTTCACCCGGCTTTGCAGTGTATGGCCAGCTCCCGGCCCATCGCCCGCCGAGAGCCATAGATCACTGTTGCCGCTGACCGGGGACTGGGTGACGGTGGGGACACCTCTGGCATGAGGACTCGGCCCTCACTCGGCGTGCCAGGACTCGTCATCCCAGCATTCGAAAGGAAACCTGTGCAGATGAGTTCACACGTGCTCCGACTCTTACGCGGCCATACCGGCGCATCCGACGCGCCTCCCCGCCGGAGCAGGTTCCGGCGGGTGTTCGTCGCGGTCGCGGCCGCGCTCATGCTCACCACCGTGATGGTCGTCCCCGCCTCGGCGCACGGCTCGATCAGCGACCCGCCCTCGCGCAACTACGGCTGCTGGCTGCGCTGGGGGAGCGACTTCCAGAACCCGGCCATGGCCCAGCAGGACCCCATGTGCTGGCAGGCCTGGCAGAACAACACCAACGCGATGTGGAACTGGAACGGGCTGTACCGCGAGGGCGTCGCCGGTAACCACCAGGCCGCGATTCCCGACGGGCAGCTGTGCAGCGGCGGCCTGACCGAAAGCGGCCGCTACGCCTCCATGGACGTGCCGGGCGCGTGGAAGACCGTGGACCGCCCCGCCAGGTTCACCATGAATCTGATGGACCAGGCCTCGCACGGTGCGGACTACATCCGCGTCTACGTCACCAAACAGGGCTACGATCCCAAGACCCAGCGGCTGAGGTGGAGCGACCTGGAACTGGTCAACCAGGTGGGCAAGGTGCCCACCGGCCTCACCACACCCATTGATGTGTACGCGCCCGGCCGTACCGGCCACCACGTCGTCTACACCATCTGGCAGGCCAGCCACTCCGACCAGTCCTACTACTTCTGCAGCGACGTCAACTTCACCGGCGGCACGAACCCCACCCCCACCCCCACCCCCACGCCTACTCCGACTCCCACACCGACTCCCACGCCGACTCCCACGCCGACTCCGACCCCCACTCCCACGCCGACTCCCACCTCGCCCCCGGCCGGTGGCTGCTCGGCCACCTACCGCACCGTCTCCCAGTGGTCCGGCGGCTTCCAGGCCGAGGTACGCGTGACCGCCGGCTCCGGCGCGATCACCGGCTGGACGGTGAACTGGACCTTCACCGGCGGTGAGCAGGTCAGCTCGGCGTGGAGTGCGACCGTGACCGCCAACGGGTCCGCGGTCAGCGCCCGCAACGCCGCCTACAACGGCTCACTGGGCGCCGGCACCGCCACCACCTTCGGGTTCATCGGCTCCGGCACCAGCGGCACACCCACCCTCACCTGCACCGCGACCTGATCTCCCCGCCGAGTACGCGCGTGTCGGCCCGCCGCCTTCCAGCGGCGGGCCGACACGCGCGACGGCGACCTCATGAAACCCCCTCTCGGAGAGGCGACTCGCCACTGCCCGCTGTTCGCCCGCAGCCGGACGGCGTGACGCGTCAGGTGAGGTCTCTGGCGGTGAGGGCGGCTTCCAGAAGGCGGGCTTGGGCGGGGATCGTGAAGTCCAGGCCGGTCAGAGCGGTGATCCTGCGTAGCCGGTAGTCGAGGGTGTTGCGGTGGATGTGCAGGTCCTGAGCGGTGCGGCTTCGGTTGTGGCCGCGATTGACGAAGGCGCGCAGGGTCTCGACCAGGTGGGGGTGATCGTCCAACGTGTCGAGCTTGGCGGCGAGCCGGGCGAGGCCGCTGCCGGGCCGGGCCAGCTGGTATTCGAGCAGGACGTCGTCGAATCGGTAGAGGCCGGCCGGTCGGCCGAGGCGCTGGACGATCTCCATCACCCCGCGCACCTCTTCGGCGGCCCCGGGAATGAGGTCCGGCTCCGCGGCCCGGGCCGTGACCGCCACGACGGGCTGGCCGGTGGCCTCGGCGATCCTGGCGACCAGGGCCGGCAGGTCGAGCGTCGCCGGCAACAGCGCGAAGCCCCCGGTGTGGTCCAGCATGGTGAGCACGGGCGTTCCCGTGTGGGCGTCAAGGGCCGACTGCGTGAGCCTGACGGTGCGGCGGTCGGCCGGTGGGTCCTCGGCGAACCGGATCTCCATGACCTCGTAGGCGGGTGCGACCGTGACCCGCGCCGCCTCCGCCAGGGCCTCGTGCGGCTGCCCGGTCAGCAATGCCGTGATCAGCGCCCGCCGTACCTTCCCGTCGTCGCTGCGCATGTCGTCCTGTGCCTGTACGTGAGCGATGGCGACCGCGGGCATGGCCGAGCCCAAGCAGCCGAGCAGGCTCAGGCCCGCCTCGGCCAGCTCCGCACGGTCGGCGGTCTCCGCCAGGGCCCGCCACCAGACTTCGGCGCCGACGAGGTACGCGGTGAGCGCCGCCTCCAGCGGGACGCCCTCCTCGGCGCGCCGCGCGGACCATTCGATGAGCTCGGTCAGATCGCCGGGGCCGAGGGCGCGGCCCTCCCGCAGCGCCCGTAGTAACAGCCTGAGGACAGCCGCGACCGACCGGCTGACCTCTTCGTCGAGGAGGTCCTTGGGCAACTGCCGGTAGAAGGGCACCTCGGATTCACACCGTGCGACCACCGTCGCGGTGAGCTCCCTGACACGTGGAGCCATGCGGGCGTGAAGGGCGGGCATCCACGGATCGTCACATTGCACAAACCGTGACGTCAATCATTGCCGCGAGTGCGGAGAGACGGCGGGCGTTCCCCCATTCAGGATGTGCAATCAAACGAGAAGTGAATCCGGCGTAACACGGGATTCACCTCTCGGCGTCCCCCTGTCAGGAGAACCCCCATGCTCCGAAGGCTGTTCGTCCCCCTGATCGCACTCGTCCTCGCCCTCACCGCCGCCCCGCACGCGGCCGGCGCCGACACCGGCTTCCCCTCCGTCGAGGGGAAGTGGAGCGCCGCGGGCCCCTACGCCACGGCCGTGGACGTGGGGCTGGTGACCACTCTGTACTACCCGCGAGACATCGCGCAGAGCCCTCGACGTCATCCAGTGATCATTTGGGGCAACGGTACGTTCGCCTTCCCCGTGGTCTACCGTGACCTGCTGCTTCACTGGGCCAGCCACGGCTTCATCGTGGCGGCGGCGAACACACCGCAGTCCAACCTGGGCATCTCGATGCGGGCGGGCATCGACCTGCTGGCTCAACGGAACGCCGACCCCGGCAGCATCTTCTACGGCCACGTCGACCTGGACCGCATCGGCGCGTCCGGCCATTCACAGGGCGGTGCGGCCGCCATCGTCGTCGGCGCGGATCCCCGGGTGGACACCATCATCCCGATCCAGCCCGGACCGCTGGCCGACGTCGACACGGTGCACGGCCCGATGTTCATCCTGGCCGGGCAGTACGACATCGTCGTGTGGCCGGCTCTCGTCAAGGCCTTCTACAACGACGCCGACCACATCCCGGCGATCTACGGCGAGGTCAGGAGGGCCGACCATTTCACCGTGGTGGGCGCCCCCGGTCCCTTCGCCGGCCCGACGACGGCGTGGTTCCGCTTCCAGCTCATGGGCGACGAGGAGGCGCGCGGCGAGTTCTTCGGCGCCGGATGTCGCATCTGCGCCGACACCCGGACCTGGTCCGACGTCCGCCGCAACCAGCCGGCGCTGCGGGTACCGGGCCCGGCGCTCTGACCCGGCCCCCGCGGCCTCGCCCTGTTCAGCGCCAGCGGCGTAGTTCGTCGTCACGCGGCGCGCGGACGAGGTCAGGGCCCGGATGATCGAACAACATCACCGGACGGGTCCTGTCCCAGACGGGCCAGCCTGGATCGCCGGAGACGGCGAAGGCGATCCAGGCTCGGTGCATGGCGTCGGCCAGTTCCTGGGGGGCTTCGGGTCCCGCCAGGGCCAGCTGTGCCGAGGTGCGCAGCGTGTCGAAGACGAACCCGATCTCCAGCGCGTGGCAGGCGCCGAGCCCGTCCACCGGCGAGCGCCAGCCGAATTCGTACATGTAGGTGTTGCCGCCTCCTGCGCGTGCGTCGGCCAGCCGGTTCAGCGGCACGCGGAGCAACAGGTCGGTGGCGAGAGCGCCGAGGATCTCACCGGGCCGGGCGCCTGGCCGGTTCGCCCGGTAGAGCCTGGCCAGCGATCCTTTGATCTTGAACTTGGCCATGGCGAGCCGCAGGGTGAGACCGCCGATGCGGTCGACCACCCCCGTGGGGACGAACCACAGCCGGTACTCCTCGGTGTTGGCGCCCAGCAGCAGGTCGACATCGCGTGCGACGCCCGCCTTCAGCGCGTCCATCGGGTGCGCGGGGACGACGTCGCCGTCCAGGACGATCTCGAACCCCGCGCCACCGCTGATCGGGTTCCCCTTGGCCGTCGCCTCGGCCTGTGCGGTGAGCAGCCGTTCGCGGTCCACGGCCGCGAAGGCGGCGGCGGTCGGAGCGATGCCGAGACCTCTGGCGATGACCCGGGTGATCCTGGCCCCGGCCTCGGACGGCACGGCATGTGGCGGGCCGCTCTGCAGTACGGCACGGCGGAACAGGCCGGCCGAACGGGGGCTGGTCAGCAACGCCCCGATGCTGATCGCTCCCGCGGACTCGCCGAACACGGTGACGTTGCCCGGGTCGCCGCCGAAGGCCGCGATGTTGTCTCGCACCCAGCGAAGTGCGGCGAGTTGATCCAGCAGGCCGCGGTTGGCGGGGGCGTCGGGGAAGACCGCGAAGCCCTCGACGCCGAGCCGGTAGTTGATGGAAACCAGCACGATCCCGTCGCGGGCGAAGGCGCGGCCGTCGTAGACCGGCACGCTGGAGGAGCCGTTGCGCAGTGACCCACCGTGGATCCACACCATGACGGGCAGGCCGTCGGCTCCTTCGGGGGTCCAGACGTTGAGGTTGAGGCAGCCGTCGCCGGGGATGTCCGGATCGGGGATCAAACGGTCGAGGGGGCGGCGATAAGGCCGTTTCGGCGCGGTGGGGCCGAACTCCAGCGCGTCCCGGACGCCCTCCCACGGTTCGGGCTCGACCGGAGCCCCGAAGCGGTGGGGACCGAAGGGCGGAGCGGCGTACGGAATGCCGAGAAAAACCGCCACACCGTCATCGAGCCTGCCTCGTACCTTCCCCTGCTCGGTGGCCACTATCGCTTCCATCGGTTTCCTCCCGGTCGGTTCCACCGATCCTCATCTTCCCTAACGATCGATCGGTCGTGCCATATGCTCCCCGGCTTCGCCCCAGGGCACAATGGGGCGAGGAAGAACGATCGATCGGCAGGAAACATGACCATACCCACAGAGCAGCGGCGGATCGCGGCCGACGAGGTTCGGCTGCCACCCGATGTGTTGCCGGAGGGCACCAAAGGCCGGATCCTGCGGGAGGCGCTACGCCTGTTCGCCGAGCGGGGCTTTCACGGCGCCTCGATCAGGGACCTGGCCGAGGCGTGTGGCATCCGCTCGGCCACTCTTTACGCGCATTACCCGGCGAAGGAGCACGTCCTGGCCGAGCTGATCCGCATCGGCCACGAAGACCACCACGGGAGGCTGCTGCGGGCAGGCGGCACCGACCCGGTCTCACGGCTGCGAGCCGTGGTACGAGAGCATGTGCTGGCTCACGCCGAATATCCGCTGCTCGCCACGGTGGCCAACAACGAACTGCACGCCCTCTCGCCCGAGATGGCCGCCCCCGTGCTGTCGATCCGCGCCGGTGGCAGGCGGTTGCTCATCGACATTCTCAACGAGGGCCTGGCTCAGGGCCTCTTCGACATGCCCGACACCTTCCTCGCGATGACCGCCATCAGCGGCATGGGCATGCGGGTGGCCGGCTGGTACGGCACGGGCGTGCCCTACACACCGGAAGAGGTCGCCGACGCCTACGCCGACCTCGCCCTGCGCATCGCCGGCGCGACCATCCCGCGCTGACCCGCGGACAAGCCCCGCCGGCCCGGGCGCCGATCGGGGGAGCGGCGCCCGGACTGTCCGGTCCTACGCCGGGATGAGCAGGGTGGTCAGCAGGTCGTCCAGGCTGACCAGTCCGGCCAGGGAGCCGTTCGTGGTCTGGACGAGCGCCAGCTGGCTGTGCGCGGCACGTAGTTCGGCGACCGCCTGGGAGATCGAGGTCTCCGCTGAGAGCTCGGGCAGCCGGTAGGCGATGTCTCGAGCGCGGATCCGGGTGCCGCGCCTGCGGGCCAGGTAGGCGTCCCGGACGTGGACCACCCCTGCTGGGCGATCACCGTCCCACACCACCAGGCGGGTACGGCGCGTCCGAGCCGAGGTGCTGACGATCTCCTGAGCCGAGGCGTCGGCCGGCACTCCGGCGATGTCGCTCACCGGGACGGTGAGCGAGGCGATCGACGCGTTCGGGGCGTGCAGGGCCTGGGTGAGCACCGCGTGGTCGTCGGTCTCGATGAGCCCCAGGCGGCGCGACTCCTCCACCAGGTGCTGCAGTTGCTCGGGTGTGCGAGGGTTGGACGTCTCGTCACGGGGCTGCACCCGGAACATGCGCAACAGCAGGTTGCTGACGCCGTTGAGCGTGGTCAGGATCGGCCGGACGGCCACGGTGAAGCCGCGAAAGGGCAGCGCCAGGGCCGTCGCCGAACGCTCGGGGTGGGCGATGGCCCATGACTTGGGGGCCATCTCGCCGATCACCATGTGCAGGAACGTCACGATGGCCAGCGCGATCACGAAGGCGACCGCGTGCGCGGCGGCTTCGGGCAGGCCAAGGGTGTCGAAGAGCGGTGTCAGGCTGCCGGCGATCAGCGGCTCGGACACCACGCCCAGACCGAGAGAGCACAGGGTGATGCCGAGCTGGGCTCCGGCGAGCATCAGCGACAGCTCCCGGATGCCCTTCACCGCCGCTGCGGCGGCGCGGCTACCGTGCGCGGCCGCCTTCTCCAGGCGGTGCCGTTTGGCCGCGACGAGGGCGAACTCGGAGGCGACGAAGAAGCCGTTGCCGATCAGAAGGAGTACGGTCAGCAGAATGCCGGTGGGCAGGTTCACTTCTCCTCCACGCCTTCCTGGCTCGCCTCGGTGTTCCGGAAGGGGCGCAGGCGGACCCGCTCGGGTACGTGCCGGTCGAGGGTCAGCACCTCGATCTCCGCATGCGTGGGCGCCTGCTCGGCCATGGAGGGGACCAGGTCGACGGTGACCACGTCACCGACCGCGGCGAAGCGGGCCAGGCGCCGCAGGATGAGCCCGCTGACGGTGTCGTAGTCGTCCTCGTCGGGCAGTTCCAGCCCGGTGGCCAGGGAGACCTCGTCGATGCGCAGGCTCGCGTCGATTTCCCAGCCGTCGCCGGTGGCGACCACGGTGGGGATGTCGAGGTCGTTCTCATCGGCGATCTCCCCGACGAGTTCCTCGGCGACGTCCTCCCAGGTGACCAGCCCGGCCAGGCCGCCGTGCTCGTCGAGGACGCAGGCGACCTCCTCGTCGCGTGCGTGCATCTGGGCGACCAGGTCGGGCAGCGAGACGGAGAAGGGCACCATCAGGACCTCGCGGGCGATGTCGGCCACCGGCGTGTCCGCGGCTTTGTCGGCCGGGATCGCCACCAGCTCGCGCAGGCCCACGATGCCGATCACGTCGTCCAGGCGGTCGCCGAGCACCGGGTAGTGGGTGTGCCCGTGGCGGGAGATCAACTCGTCCAGCTCGGGGATCAGAGCCGAACCGGCGACGCTGACGACGTCGGCGTGCGGGACCATGACCTCCCCGGCGGTGTGCTCGGAGAAGGCCAGTGCCCGCTCCAACAGGTCCGCCTGGTCGCCGGGCAGGTGCCCGTAGGCCTCGGACTCACCGATGATGTGCCCGAGTTCCTCCAGCGTCGCGCCGTGGTGCAGCTCCTCGACCGGCTCGATGCCGACCGCGCGCAGCAGCCTGTTGGCCGCTGAGTCGAACAGCCGGATGATCGGCCCGGCGATCGTCAGGTAGGCCAGGGTGGAGGAGGCCAGCGCGCGGGCCAGCGGTTCTGGCCTGGCCAGCGCGAGGTTTTTGGGGGCGAGCTCGCCCAGCACCATCTGGATCACGGTGGCGACGATGAAGCCGAGCACCAGGGCGATGCCGCCGGTCGCGCCCTCGGGGACGCCGAGTGCGCCCAGGCCCGGGGCGATCAGCTCGGCCAGCGCGGGTTTGGCGATGAAGCCGACGACCAGGGCGGTGACGGTGATGCCGAGCTGGGCGCCCGACAACATGAACGACAGCCGCTCCATGACCTTGATCGCGCGGGCGGCCTTCTTGTCGCCTTCGGCGGCCTGCTGGGACAGAGCCAGGCGATCGGCGGTGACATAGGCGAACTCCTGGGCGACGAAGTAGCCGGTGGCCAGGGTCAACAGCAGAACGGCCAGCAGGCCGAGGGCGATGCTCACCTCGGTTGCCTGCCTCGTGATCGACGGTCTCTGATGTGGTCTCTGCTATGGCCGGAGTCCGACGACACGGACACCACCACCTTGCCCTTTCATCCGGCCCTCGTGGCCGGCTCATGTCCTCCCGGGTCGTCGACGCGGGAGGATCTCCGTTTTCGCAACGCTAGCCGATCTTCTGGAGCCGGCTCGCTTCGGGGTTCTTCGCCAAGGTCAACGCTCCGCAAATCGGCCGGGTTCCTCCTATGGCGTATGTCATACGTTCAGATCTTTTCAGGGGTGACCTGTGCGGGCTTACGATGATCGGCATTTGACCCCTTCCCCCCTCCGGGAGCTGACCTCTTGCCAGGGCGAGAACGTATTCGTTCCTTCCTTGAAACCCGGCTCTTCCAGCGGGTTGTCATAGCCGTCATTGTGATCAACGCGATCACGATCGGCTGTGAGACCTCCTCCTATCTGACGGACCGGATCGGCGGCTTCCTGCACGCCGTCGACCGGATCGCCCTGACGATCTTCACCGTCGAACTCGTCGCCCGCCTCTACGCCTACCGGGGCGCGTTCTTCAAGGACCCGTGGAACTGGTTCGACGCGATCATCGTGACCATCGCGCTGATCCCGGCGTCCGGCCCGACCTCCGTGCTGCGGGCCCTGCGAATCATGCGGGCGCTGCGCCTGGTCTCGGTGGTCCCCAGCATGAGCAAGGTCGTCGGTGCGCTGTTCGCGGCCATGCCCGGGATGGCCGCGATCGTCGGGCTGCTCCTCCTGGTCATGTACGTCTCGGCGGTCCTCGCGACCCAGCTGTTCGGCGGAATCGCCCCCGAGCACTTCGACGAGCTGCCGACGTCGCTGTTCACCCTGTTCCAGGTCATGACCGGCGAGGCCTGGCCGGACATCGCCCAGACGGTCATGGCGGAGAAGCCCTGGGCGTGGGTCTTCTTCGTCGGCTACATCCTGATGTCCTCCTATGTGGTGCTCAACCTGTTCATCGCCGTCGTGGTCAACGCCATGGACGACCAGAACACCTCCGCCGAGGAACAGCGGACCGAGGACCAGCTCACCGCCATCCTGAACGAGCTCGCCCGCCTGCACGCCAGGATCGACGCGATACAGGGTGTTCCCCGAGCTGCTCAGCCCGTCAAGGCACCGCGCAAGAACGCCGCCCGCCGCTCCCGGTGACCGGCCCGTGGCAGGCCGGCCTGCCCATGAACTCCGCCTGCGTCGCGGCGGATCGACGAGGGGGGCGGCCCGCGTCGCCGACCCCGGTGAGGGTACCGGTCGGCACCGATGCCTCCGGCCGCCGCATACCGCGACCGGGCGCCGGAGATCAACGGCCGGCCGCCCCGGCGCGGGTACGGCTGTCGCCGCTGGAGGTGATCACGGCACAATGAAGTCACGGCAGGCACCCCCAGAGAAAAGTGACCGTGATGGATTTCCGTGACGATGTGGATCTCGACGCCTCCCAGGTGGAAGACAGGGGCGGTGGCGGTCTGTCCGGTGGTGGAATCGCGGTCGGCGGGGGCCTGATCGGCATCATCGCGCTGGCCGCGGCCGTGTTCTTCGGGGTCAACCCGGCCGAGCTGCTGAACGGCGGCGGCTCACGACCCGCTGACCCGAGCCCGGCCTCGAACCTGGGAGCCCAGTGCAAGAAGGGGAGCGACGCCGACCAGTCGGACAAGTGCCGGGTGGTGGGTGTGGTCAACAGTGTCCAGCGGTACTGGCAGGACGCCTTCACCGAGCGCGGTAAGGAGCCCTACCGCACCGCGAGAACCATCCTGTTCAGCGGGGCCGTGAGCACAGGGTGTGGCCGCGCCGGCTCGGCCGTCGGCCCCTTCTACTGCCCGGCCGACCGCCGGATCTACATCGATCTCGGCTTCTTCGAGGAGCTGCAGAGCCGCTTCGGCGCCAAGGGCGGCCCGTTCGCCCAGGCGTACGTGATCGCTCACGAGTACGGACATCATGTGCAGAACCTGATCGGGACCACCAGACGGGTAGGCAACGACAGGAAAGGGGCCGACAGCGCCTCGGTCCGGCTGGAGTTGCAGGCCGACTGCTATGCCGGGGTGTGGGCGAAGAACGCCATCGACACCGGGTTCTACGAACGGCCGTTCACCGACGCCGACATCCAGGAAGCCCTGGACGCGGCCGCGGCGGTCGGCGACGACCGGATCCAGGAGCGCGCCCAGGGCAGGGTGGATCCGGAAGGATGGACGCACGGCAGTTCGCGACAGCGAGTCAAGTGGTTCACCACCGGATACCGAACCGGTGCCCCCGCGCGCTGCGACACCTTCTCCGGCAGCCTCTGATACCGGCGACCGCGGTTCCACGGCCTGGTCGCCCTGGCCTGAGCGGTGCACGTCCAGAGGTGATCCCGGCTGCGGTCATGCCGCCGGTCGGTCGCCGGCGCGAGACGGCCCGCGCCCGGTCGCGCGCTCGACGGCGATGCGGGTGAGCCAGCCGAGGCCCGCGGTGAAGAGGGGCGGCCACACGATCGGCCCGAACGTGTAACCGACCAGTACCGCGAGTGGAATCCACACCCGGTGCACGGCGTGATAGAGCACTCCGGGAGGGCCGACGCCGGCCAGTCGGGCCAGGTCGGGCAGCACGAAGAACAGGAGCATGGCACCCGTGGTCGGCACCCCGTACTTGACGCTCTCGAAAATCGCGAAAGCGGCCAGGAACAACGCGAACGCCCACCAGGCGGCTTTCCGCGCCCACCCCATGACGTCGTGCCGAGAGTCACCCCGCCGCGCGGTCACGGAAGGAGACTTCGCCCTGGATTCCCCGTCATGGGGATACTCGGCAGTCACCCGAAAAGCGTAGTGGAGGAGACTGGTCGAACACCCGGACTCCGAGCCCACACCGTCGCCCCGGGAACTCCTACGATCAAGAGAATGCGCACTGATCTGGTGACGATCCTCGTCGAGGACTATGACCGGGCCATCGCCTTCTTCGTCGGCATCCCGGGCTTCGACTTGGCCGAGGATGTTCCCTCAGAACCGCCAGCGCGTCGCCGTCATGCCGTCCACGCCGTAGCCGAAGGCACGCATGGGCATGACCTGGTAGAAGCCGTACTCGGGCGAGCCGGGCAGATCGTCCTCGTGGACCGAGCCGTCGCGTACCGCGAGATCCCACTCGTACTTCGCTCTGAACGCGGCGGCCACCCGCAGGAGCCTGGCCTCGTCCCGCACCAGGGTGGCGACGCCTTCGATCGAGAGGTCGAGGGTTTCGCCGGCGACGGTGACGGCGCAGTGGGGGTTGCGGGCGAGGTTCCTGGCCTTACGGGACGTCGGGCGGGTCGTGAACCAGGGTGTGTCGTCGACGCAGACCAGCAGTACGGGCATGGCGTGCGCGCGGCCGTCGGGCCGTACCGTGGAGAGCCATGCCTTCGGCGCGGTCTCCAGGCACGCCCGCGCCTGGGCCCAGGGTTTCACCGTCGCCTCGTCCGTGCTGAACGGTGTCGCGTCGGCCTCGCTGAACAGGAGTTCGGGGGTGGGTGTCGTTTCGGCTGCCATCATGTGTTCTCATCCTCAAGATCTTGACGCTTCACCGGGCGGCGGTGCTCAAACGTGGTACTCGCCGTGCAGGCGCCACCACTCGTAGGGCTGGGTCTGTGGCCTGCCTTCGGGGGAGTCCTCCCAGATCTCCTGCCGGCCGATCCTGGGCCGAGACGACCTGGGGATGGCTCATGATGCTCTCCCTACTATTGGTTCCCTAAAGGAACTTACTTGGAAGACGGTAGCAGGCGATCGTTCCTTAAGGGAACCCTCTGGCTTAGACTGACTTCATGCAGCGAACCCGATTCGGTGACATGGCCTGCTCGATCGCCCGCACGCTGGACATCGTCGGCGAGCCGTGGTCACCGTTGATCCTGCGGAACGTCTACGTCGGCATCACCCGCTTCGATCAGATCCAGCAGAGCCTGGACATCTCGCGCAAGGTGCTCACCGAGCGACTCAAGTGGCTGGTCGAGAACGACGTGCTGGAGCGGCGAGAGTATTCGAGCCGTCCGCCGCGCCATGAGTACGCGCTCACCGCCAAGGGCCTGGAGCTCTGCGACCTGCTGCTGGTGATGGTGCGCTGGGGAGACCGGTGGACGGCGGGCGAGGCTGGTCCGCCGGTCCTCTACCGGCATCATGCCTGCGGTGAGATCAGCCACGTCGAACTGCACTGCTCGGTGTGCGACCGGCCCATGCGCGCCGCTGACATCGATGTGCTGCCCGGTCCTGGGGCGGCCTCGGTGTGAACCGCGGTGAACTGGCCCGGCTCTGGTCTTCGCCTCACCCGAATGGCCGCCTTCATCGGTGGTGTGGAGGACGGTGAACTCGGTTGGGAGGACTCGCGGGACAAACGGACGCGGGCCTCCTCGGTCACTGAAGGACCTCAAGTCGGGTGGGACAGGGGGATGTCGGAGATCTGAGGTCCTTGCTCACCGGAGCCTTTTGGGGCCGCCCCCTCCAAATGCTCACCGAACGTCGACGCCTCGTATCAGAATGACATGACGCCAGGTGGTGGCCGACCTCTGCGAGGGTGGTATGGACAACGTAATGCGGCTGGTCGATGCTGCGACACTCGATCCGCGGATCACCCCCGAGCAGTTGAGCACCCGCTACGGCCAGGACGACCACGCCTTCAGTCTGCTGGCCGTCGCGGAGGCGATCCTCAACCGTGTTCCCGCCGGTGTCACCCAGTGGCTGTCGGCCCCCGGCGTGCGCACGATGTGGGAGGAGGTCCTCACCGTCCAGGAGGGCAACCACCAGCTTTCGTGGTGGAGCAAGATGATCGCTTTCGGGATCGAGCACCCCGACACCCTGCGCGCGGACCGGCGACTGGCCAGGATCCGCCAGCGTCGCCGAGAGGCACAGTTCATCGTGACCACATCGGTGGAGGACCGCTCGGTGGACGGCCGTGTGCGGGACACCGCACTGCGGCGGCTCAAAGGCGCCCATCCCCAGGAGACCGATTCGATGCTCGACGAGCTGCGCCGCCTGGGTGGCATCGCCGGCGACGAATGCCTCAGCCCCGGGGCCGAACGGCTTCTGCGTCTGAGCGATGAGCGGTTTCGCGACCTGGCCGCCCAGGATGTCCAAGGACGCGCGGACGCCGACGAGCTGAGGCACCCCGCTGTGCTGGCCCGCTGGTATGACGCCCTGGTCGAACTGGGCTCTCAAACCTTCGAGCAGATCGGCCTCGAAACCGAAGAGCGCAACATCCGGGCATGGTTCGCCGTTCCCGACCGGTACCTGATCGATACCCGGCACGACGCGTCCGTCGAGGACTGGGCCCCCAAGCTCACCTTCCTCACCCACCTGCGCACTCGCCTGATGGAACGCGGCAGGCTCCGCCGCGCACACGACCTACGGCTGTTCCAGCAGGTTCACAGCCCCTTGGAGCAGAGGCTGAGGGCGGCCTACCCCGATGAGTACGTCCGCTACCGGCAAGAAGAGCCCTCACCCGCCGCCGCGCCGCAGGCGGGCGAACCTCGTCCACCCCACCCCGCCGCGTTCTCCGGATACGCGGAGGTGTTGCACAGGCATGCGTGGAATGTGAAATGGATCTATGACGGGCACCGGGTGTGGTTGGACGCCTGGCACGGCGACGACTGGCGTAAGGGCGGCCGCATCGTCGTCACCGCCGCACGGGGTAGAAACGCCGGTAAGTCGTCATGGAGATGGAGCAGGCCCAACTTCGTGTTCCACAACCGCCGCTCCCGCCGTTACACCCTCCTGTCGAGTGCGGAGGCCCTGGTAACGCTCGCTGCGGAAAACCCCGCCGTCACCCCGACCCGATACCTCAAGGCCGTGGTGCCGCAGGTACGTGAGCATCTTGAGGCGCTCATCCCCCCGGACGGCTTCCGATGGCGGCACCCGTACCCGCCCCCATGCGGCCCCGCCCTGGACAGGCCGCAGGAGTTTCACGAACGCGGGCTTCCGGAAGGGGATCTATCCGGGGTCGCGCAACGCCGAGGCTAAGCCCGTGGCCGTTGGGTGTTCCCACAGCAGGCGGGCCGCCACCGGTCTGCGCAGGCCGTCACGGAGGCGGTCCAGCAGTGTCACCGCGAGCCGCGAGTCGCCGCCCGCCTCGAAGAAGGTGTCGTGCGGGCCGACCCGATGGTTGTCCAGCACCCGCCGGAAGGCTTCCAGCACCTCCAGTTCCAACCGGTCACGTGGCTCGTCCGTGCGTCTCCCGGCGCGGGCGGCCGAGGAGGCCAGCCGGCGACGGTCGATCTTGCCCGCGCTCGTCAGCGGTAGCTCGTCCAGCACGTGCACGGCCCCCGGCACCATGTAGCCGGGCAGCCGCCCGGCCGCCCATGCCCTGGCGTCCTTCGCCGTCACCGGCCCGGAAGCGGAGGCGGGCACGGGGACGGACAGGTAGGCCACCAGCTGGTCGTCCTCCAGTGTCACCGCCGCGTCGTCCACACCGGGACAGGCGCGTAGCGTCTGCTCGATCTCGCCGAGCTCGATCCGGTAGCCACGGTGCTTGACCTGGTGGTCCACCCGGCCGATGAAGTCGAGGCGGCCGTCGGGGCGCTGCCGCACCAGGTCGCCGGTCCGGTAGAGCCGCCCGCCAGGCGCCGGAGGCCGGCCCGGTGCGGGGGGAAGCGGCCCGGCGAGGGGCACGAAGCGTTCGGCGGTCAGCGCGGGTCGCCGGTGGTAGCCGCGGGCCACGCCCGCGCCGCCGACGTGCAGCTCGCCGGGCACGCCCCGTGGCACCACACGGCCCGCGGCGTCCAGCACCAGCGCGTACGTCCCCGCCATGGGCAGCCCGATCGGCGGTACGCCCTCGCCGGGCGAGCAGTCGGCCAGGGTCGCGATGACGGTCGCCTCGGTCGGCCCGTAGGCGTTGACCATGCGCCGGCCGGTGCCCCAGCGCTCGACCAGTTCGGGAGGGCACGCCTCGCCACCGGTCACCAGCACCCGAAGGTCCGGCAGCGGGTCGTCGCCGGGCAGCGTCGCGATCACCGAGGGGGGCAGCAGCACGGCGTTCACCTCGAGCCCGGACAAGCACCTGCTCAGCGCCCGGCCGACGAGGATGTTCCCGGCCTCCGGTACGCACAGGGTGCCGCCGGAGGTCAGCGTGGTGAACACCTCCCAGACCCAGGCGTCGAAGGTCGGCGGCGCGAACTGCAGCAGCCGCGTGCCGGGACCGATGCCCAGCTCGGGGGCGAGGGCCGTGACCAGGTTGCACGCGCCGGAGTGCTCAAGCAGCACCCCCTTGGGCAGGCCGGTCGAGCCCGAGGTGTAGATCATGTACGCGAGGTCGCGCGGCCCGGCGGGGCTGACCGGGGCGGTCACGCCCTGGTCGCTCAGGTCGAGGTCGAGGTCGAGGCGGCGCCCTCCGCTCCGCGGCAGTTCGCGAAGGGTCTCCCCGGTGCTCACCAGGACGGCCGCCGCCGCGTCGGACAGCAGGTACTCCAGCCTGGCGGCAGGCTGGGCCGGGTCGAGCGCCAGGAACGCGCCGCCCGCGTACAGCACCCCGGCCACGACCGTGACCAGGCGGGCCGAGCGGGGCAGGCAGATCGCGGTCACCGTGCCCGGACCCACCCCCTCGGCGGCCAGCCGGCCGGCCAGCTCCCGGGCGCGCCCGTCCAGCTCGCGGTAGGTGAGCCGCTCGTCGTCGCCGTCCACCGCCGTCGCGCCGGGGGTGCGCCCGGCCTGCGCGGCGATCAGTACGGCCAGGGTGGAGTCCGGGTCCACGGTCACCGGTGGGCCGGTAAGAGGACCGGAGCACTCGTCCAGCGGCAGGTCGAGCACCGGCCGGGTGGGGGAGTGGGACATCTCACCGAGCAGCCGGATCAGGCGGGCGGCCATCAGCCGGATCGTGGCGTGGTCGAAGACGTCGACGGCGTAGGTGAGGGTCGCCCGCAGCCGCTCGTCGCCGCCTCCGGGAAGGGCCGCCCCGCCGTTCCCGGTGAGGGGAGCACGCGGCCGGTCGCCGCTGTCCCCGCCCTCGCGGCCCCTGCCCGATGCCTCGGTGGTGAGGCGCAGGTCCAGGTCGCGGGCCGTCCACGGGGTGACGGCGTCCGGGGCGTCGAGCGGTTCCAGGCGCAGGCCCGCCGCCTCGTGCGTGACGGGATGGGGCACGACGCCGTACGTCACGTCGAACAGCGCGCCCCGGCTGGGGGTGCGGGGCGGGGCGACGGCGGCGACCACGTCCTGCAGCGGCAGCCGATGCCGCCGGGCGTCGCCGACGGCTCGCTCCAGGCGGGCGGAGAGGGCGGCGAGGTCGGGGCCGCCGGACAGGTCCACGCGCACCGGGAGGAAGTCATCCAGCGGCCCCACTGTCCCGGAGAATTCGTTCGGCTCCCCGCCGAGCGGCCCCGAGACGCGGCCGGGGGAGTGCAGGCCGATCGTGAAGCGCTCCTGGCCCGAGCAGCGCGACAGCAGCGCGGTGAACGCGGTGAGCACCGCGAGCGGAGGGTCACCCAGCCCGGCCGGTACGGCCACCTCGAAGTGGTGTGCCCCGCCCGCGCCGGAACGGCGTCCGGGGCGGGGACGGTCGGTGGCCACCTCCAGCGGCGGCACCTCCCGCAGTGCCGCACGCCAGAACCTTCCACTGTCGGCGTCCGCGTCCCTCTCGGCAGGGGCGGAGGGCGGCTCGGGCAAGCGCGGGGAGTCATCCTCGGCCCTTGCCCGGTACAGCTCGGCCAGGTCGGCGGCCAGTACGGCGGCCGAGCCCTCGTCGGTGACGCACGGGTGCGCGCGCAGCACCAGCACGTGCTCCGCCGGGCCGAGCGCCAGCAGCGAGACGCGGGCCAGCGGCCCCGTCACCAGGTCGAACGGCCGGGACTCCAGCTCGGCCAGCGTCGCGCCGAGCTTCTCGGGCTCGACCGGCACCGCCCTCGGGGCGGGCAGGACCCCGGCCGAGACCACCGGGCGTGGCCCGTCGCCCCGGGTGGGCAGGGACCAGCGCAGCACCTCGTGCCGCGCGGCCAGATCGCCGAGCGCCGCGCCCAGTGCCGCCTCGTCGAGGGGGCCGGTCAGCCGCAGCCGCAGGGAGATCCCGCCGGGCGCGACATCGCCGAGCAGATGTTCCAGCCAGGCCCGCTCCTGGACGGGCGAGAAGAGCCTCACCGCTCGCTCCCGGGCAGGTTCAGCCGGAGCCAGTCCAGCTCCTGTTCGATCATGCTCTGGAAGTTCGCGGGCGAGACCATCGAGTACGGCATGTGTGCCTCGCCCCAGTAGCTGACCAGCCGCACCTTTTTGGCCTGCCTGGCCAGCGCCGTGTACATCTCCTCGGAGCCGGTGTGGGTCAGGTAGTCACGCTCGCCGTGCAGCATGAGCACCGGGGTCTTGATCTTGCCCGCGTGCAGCAGCGGGCTGTTGCGCACGTACCGCTGCGGGTCCTCCCACGGGGGCTTGCCCAGCCCGAACTCGAAGGCCGGGTCCTCGATGTAGGCCGGCGCGAACCATTCCTGCGCGCGCGGTGTGTAGCGGAAGCGGGAGTCGAACACGCCGTAGCTGCTGATCACGTCGGAGAAGCCGGAGATCGCGATCGCCGCCTCGAACCGGTCGGTCTGGGTGACGAGGCTGTGCACGTTGTAGGAGCCGAAGGAGTGTCCCATCACCGCCAGCCGCTTGGAATCGGCCACTCCGGAGTCGATCGCGGCGTCCACCGCGTTCATGATCGGCTTGGTGGGCCAGGTCATCGGCTCGGCCGCCGCCTTGCCCTCGGGGCGGGGGATCGACGGGACGAGCACGGCGTAACCGCCTGCGGCCAGGAACTGCAGGGTCAGGTAGCTCGGGTTGTTGACCTGGAACTCCGGCACGTCCTCCAGGGTCGAGACGATCCGGGTGCCGTACACGTTGACCACGAGCGGGTGACGCTGCCCGTCGCGGTGGCCCGGTGGCAGCAGCAGCGCGCCGGTCAGCTTCTCCCCGTCCGCGCCCTTGTAGGTGACGAGCCTGCGCTGCGGGGGGAGCACCTGGGCGAGATGGCCGTTCAGCGAGATCCGCTGGGTGTGGCGGCCGGCGTGCGTGGTCCACAACGCGGTGCCCTGGTCGCCGCCCGCGCCGAAGACCGCGGTGCGGTTGGCGGGGGAGTACCCGGCGATGCCCGCTTCGGGGTGCGGCGCCGGGAGCGGGGTCAGCACCGGTGCGGCGCCGGGCGCCAGCTCGTACAGGCCGCCCTTGGTGTCACGCGCCAGCACCAGGGGGAAGTCGCGGTCGAGCCGGGGGTTGGCCGGTTCGGCACCGCCCCGGTCGGTGGGGCGTACGCCGTTGCGCCTGACACCGTCGTCCAGCGGCCAGGCCAGCTCCGCCAGCGGGGCGGCGCCGGTGGCCTTCAGGTCGCGGGCCTGCCCGGTACGCGGGTCGATCAGCCAGGCGCGCCCGTCGGCCACGCCCAGCACGCCGCCGGTCACCGGCACCAGCTCCAGCGGGGGGACCTTGAACCGCGAGGTCAGGTCGCGCGGCTTGGCGGCGGGATCGGCCGGGTCGAACGCCCACCAGTCCTGGCGGGCCGCCGGATCGGCGGCATCGGCGACCTGCGTACCGCGCACCAGCGGGGTGCCCGCGCCCCAGAGCAGGCCGGTGGCCACCAGCCGGTCGGCGGCCAGCGGTGCGGCCTGTCCGCCGGCGGCGGGCACCAGGTAGGCGGTGAACGGGTCGGGCGTCTTCGGCGTGGCCTTGCCGACGACCAGCAGGTTGGCGCCGTCGGCGGCCCAGCGGGGCTGCACGGTGACCGAGGGACTCGGCACCTCGGTCACCACGCGTGGCTGCCCGCCGGCGGCGGAGGCGATCGCCAGCCGGGTACGCCGTTCCAGGACGCGCTTGAGCCGCCCGGCACGTGCGGGGGTGGGGCCGAGGTCGTCCACCCGGGCGATGTGCCGCCCGGTCGGGTCGGCGACCAGGTTGCCCGCCGTGTAGGTGCGGGCCGGCCCCGCTGAGGTGATCTTGCCGGTGACGGCGTCGATGACGGCGATCTCCTCGTCCAGCGTGTCCGCCCGGCCGGCGGTGGAGCTGTCGAGCACGGAGGCGGTGTCCTCCTTGCCGCGCTCGACCTTGGCCCACTCCTTCGGGGCGGCACGCTGAGCCTCCAGCCACTGCCCGTACTCCAGCGACCAGCGGCCGGGCCTCACCATCGGCGCGATCACCCGCCGGGAGTCCAGCCACTGGATCAGGTAGCCGGAGGCGTTCGTCATCGTCTGCACCCCGCGCGGGGTCAGTTTGCGGATCTCGCCGCTCTCGCGGTCCCACACGTGCAGGAACACGTCGTCGCCGCCCCGGGTGGAGGCGAAGGCCAGCATGCGCCCGTCGGGCGACCAGACCGGGTTGTAGTGACCGGTGCCGTCCTTCGCCCCGTGCGTCACGTCACGGGCCGGTCCCGCGCCGTCCGCTATCCAGATGTCGGCGCGCTCGTTTCCATCGACAAATGATGCGCCATATCTGCTCGACTCGCTCGGACCACGTTTCACGACCGCCGCCACTGATTTACCGTCGGGGGACGGGACGACCTGACCGAGTTTCTTCGTGGTCAGGAAGTCCCGCATCGTGAACGGCCCGGGGGCCCGCACCGCGACAGGCTGCTCCACCGGTGGGGAAGTGCCTCCCACCAGGGCGGCGGCCGTGAGCAATGACAGGACGAGCTTGACACGTAGCACCATGGGAGGACGATAACCACGTCATCGGAAACGCGGAAAAACGCCCGAGCGGCCCTCCGGTGGGCGGCTTATAATCCCGCCTTCGCCTTAATCGGACCATCCCGCCGCTTAAATCAGTGCCATCCCGCCGGCGAGATGACATCTGCCGGAAATCTCTCCGAGGAATGGGAGGTTCGTAAATGACCGATGTCGATCTGGCCGACGCCGAGCTGCACGTCGGAGACAGACCCCACGAGGTCTTCCGCCGGCTGCGCGACCACGACCCGCTGTACTGGAACCCCGAGGGCAGGGAGCCGGGCTTCTGGTCGGTCACCCGCTACGAGGACTGCGTGAAGGTGCAGAAGGACCCCCGGACCTTCAGTTCCAACCAGACCAACACCCTCGGCCCGCACCGCAACACCGGTGACCAGGGATCCGGAAAGATGATCAACACGACCGATCCGCCCCGCCACACCGAGCTGCGCAAGCTGGTCAACAAGTGCTTCACGCCCCGGGCCATCGCCGCCCTGGAGCCGTACCTGCGCTCGGTCGTCAGGGACGTGTTCGCCGACGCCCTGGAGCGGGGTGAGTGCGACTTCGCCGAGGTCGTGGCGGCCCTGCCGGTCGCGGGCATCTCCGCGCTGCTGGACGTGCCGCGCCAGGACTGGGACCTGATGCTCAGCCTCACCTCCACCGCGTTCGGCTCGCACGACAGCGAGTACCAGCTGACCTCCGACGTGCGCGCCAACGCCGCCCAGGCGCACGGCCGGCTCCTGCTCTACTGCCAGGGCCTGGTGGAGCGGCGGCGCGCCTCACCCGGCGACGACATCGTCAGCCTGCTGGCCCGCTCCCAGGACGCGGGAGTGCTCAGCGAGGAGGAGTGCCTGCTCTTCTTCGACGTGCTGATGCTCGGCGGCAACGAGACCACCCGGCACGCCGCGGTCGGAGGGCTGCTGGCCCTCATGGAGCACCCCGACCAGTGGGAGCGGCTGCGCAAGGAGCCCGAACTGGTGCCCAACGCGGTCGGCGAGCTGCTGCGCTGGACCTCGCCCAGCCGCCACGTGCTGCGCCGCGCCGCCCGCGAGACCGAGCTGCACGGCAAGACCATCCATCCGGGCCAGGACGTCGTCATCTGGCACACCTCCGCCAACCGCGACGAGCGGGTGTTCGACGCGCCGGAGGTGTTCGACATCGGGCGCCCCCGCGGCTCACGCAACGGGCACGTCGCGTTCGGCTCCGGGCCGCACTTCTGCCTGGGCGCCGCCCTCGCCGAGCTGGAGCTCACCGTCTTCCTGGACGAGCTCGCGACCTCGGTGTCGGGGGCCGAACTGCTCGGGCCGCCCGACTACCTGCGCTCCCCGGTCATCAACGGTGTCAAGCACGTCCAGGTTCGGCTCCATCCCATGGGGTAGAAGCGGAGACCATGAACTCACTCACCTGGGATCAGGTCCACGCGCGGCGGCTGGCCCGCCACCATCTCGTGAAACCCGTCTCCGGCGACCTGCGGAAACCCGTGCGTGACGTGTGCGGGGTGCAGGCGCAGGTCGCCGCCGCGGCCGAGCTGGCCATCGGGTCACGGGTGAGGGACGCCACCCGCGAGCAGGTCCGCGCGGAGCTGTACGACGACAAGCGCCTCGTCAAGACCTACAGCCTGCGCGGCACCCTGCACGTGCACGCCGCCGACGAGCTGGCCCTGTGGCTGGCGGCCATGCGCTGGAAGCCCTACTGGCGTGCCAAGGGCAGCTGGCACGCCCACCACGGGCTGACCGCCGAACAGGGCGAGTCGTTCGTCGACGCGGTCCGCCAGGCACTGGACGGCGAGTGCCTGACCCGCGAGGAACTGGCCGGGGAGGTGTCGGGCCGTGTCGGCGCCTGGGCCAAGGACAGGCTCGCCTCCAACTGGGGCGAGCTGCTGCGTCCGGTGGCCTACCTCGGCGTGCTCTGCTTCGGGCCGGTACGGGGCGCCAAGGTCACCTACGTCAGGCCCGACCGGTGGGCGGGGCTGAAGGTCGAGCTCGGCGACCAGCCCGATCCCGAGGAGTCGGCGATGGAGATCATCCGCCGCTACCTGCGCGCGTACGGTCCCGCCACCCACCAGGACCTGGCCCGCTGGTTCGCGCTCAGGCCGCCCGAGGCACGCGAGGCGCTGGAGTCGCTCGGCGACGAGATCGTCCAGGTCGAGGTCGAGGGCCGCAAGGCGTACGTCCTCGCCGCCGACGAGAGCCGCTGGCCGTCACAGGCGAGCTGCCTGCGACTGCTGCCGCAGTACGAGGCGTACGTCCTGGGCAGCGGTCCCAAGGAGGTCGTCGTGCCCAAGGGCACCGCCGGACGCGTCTTCGAGCACGGCCGGGGCAGGTACGAGGGCGCGGTCGCCCACCAGATCATGCTCGTCGACGGGGTCGTGTCCGGCATGTGGGAGCGCAGGGAGAAAGGTGGCAAGGTCGAGATCAAGGTCGAGTCGTTCGTCGAACTCGATTCCGGCCGGAGCGAGGAGCTGGAGCGGGAGGCCGAGCGTGTCGGCCGCTTCTATGGAGCCGAGGCCACCCTGTCCATGGGCAGGCTCACCGGCAGGAAACGCTGAGTCCGCCGCCCGGGGCCCCGCGGGCGGCGGGGTCCGTGTGGCGGCCTTCGCTCATCGGCAGGCGCCGAGGTCCTCCCGGATCGCACGCAGCACCGACCGGCGCTGGGTGTGGATGAAGAAGTGCCCGCCAGGCAGCAGCCGGAGCCGGAACGCCGACCCCGTCTGCGCGCTCCACGCGCCCAGCCCGGCGGCCGTCGTCGTCGGGTCCCCGATCCCGCCGAACACCGAGATCGGGCAGGCCAGCGGCGGCTCGTCCTCGTGGACGTAGGACTCGGCCACGTTCAGGTCGGCACGGAGCACCGGCATGACGAGGCTCATCAGCTCCGCGTTGCCGATCACCTCCGGAGGGATGCCGTCCAGCCGGTGCAGCACGCGCATCAGGTCCTCGTCGCAGAGCTGCCCGAGCCGCGGCATGCCGTCGCGGATCTGGGGGGCGTTCCAGCCGGAGACGAACAGCCGCCCCGGGCCCGGCAGCCCGCGCGAGCGCAGCCGCCGCGCCGTGGTGAACGACACCAGCGCGCCCATGCTGTGCCCGAACAGCGCGAACGGCAGCGGGGCCAGGCGCGACAGTTCGTCGATCACCGGATCGACGATCATCGACAGCCGGTGCGGCGGCTTCTCCCCGATGCGGGTCTCCCGGCCAGGAGAGCGCACCGCCCACACTTCCACGTCGTCGGCCGGCAAGCCGGCCCAGCCGCGGAACGTCGTGGCGCCGCCTCCCGCGTTGGGCACGCAGACCAGCCGAGCGCGAGGCCGTTCCGGCCGCCGCAGCGGTACCAGCCAGCTCGCGGCGGTCAGGCGAGCGGTCACCAGGAGACCTCCAGGGATCGTGCGGAGTCCCGGACCCGCTCGCAGGTGGCGACCAGGTCCGCCAGGGATTCGGGGGGGAACATGTGAGCCGCGTCGCCGGGGCGATACAGCCGCTCGGGCTTCGTGCACGACTCGATGAGCAGCCCGTCCGCGCCGTACGCCGAGGCCGCCAGCGCGGCCGGAGCCACCAGCGAGGCCGAGCGGGTGCTGTGGCTGGGATCGAAGATCACGGGCAGCTCGGTGCGGGCGCGCAGCGCGGTGATCGCCCCGAAGCCGGGCTGCTGCGGTGTCCCGGTGGCGCCCGCGCAGAGCACCACGGCACTGTTACCCCGGGTGAAGACGAACTCCGCGGCCCGCAGCCAGTCGTCCAGACTCGCCCGTGGCCCCCGCATCAGCAGCACAGGGCGCCGCTGGGCACCCAGCTCGGCCAGGAGCGGCCGGTTGTCCAGCTGCCGCCCGTCCACCTGCAGGCAGTCGGCCACCTCGGCGACGGCCGCCACCTCGCGCGGGTCACAGACCTCGGTGATCACCGGGATGGCCGCCGCACGCCGGATCTCCGCGAGCGCCTCCAGGCCCCGCAGGCCTCTGCCGGGAAAGTGGTAGGGGCTGCTGCGCGTCTTGGACAGCCCGGCCCGCAGCGCGTGCGCCCCCTGCGCCCTGACCGCCAGGGCCGTCTCGACCGCGTCCTCGGTCGACTCCAGCGCGCACGGTCCCGCCGCCCACCACAGCCTCGGCCCCCCGACCACTCCGACCTCCCGAGGAGCCTCCGGCGGGCCGGGCAGTGCTGGGCCGCCGATCGTCACCTCGCGCGCGGCCACGCCGCTGTCGCGCCGTACCAGCCAGTGGCCGTCGGGGGTGGGGCGGCGGGCCAGCACGGCGGGCGAGGCGGGTACGCAGGCGAGGGACTCGTCGCCGCTCACCACGACGAACACCCTTCCGGCCAGGCGCACCGGCCAGGCGGTGACGTCCTCGTGCGCCCCGGCCCGCGCCGCCACCTCCTCGGCGACCTCGGCGGAGGTGCCGGGCCGCAGCTCGATCAGCATGCCGGGACCCCCGAGCCGATCTCCTTCCGCCAGGTCGCGATGCTCGCCTCCAGCGCGGCGACGTCAGGTCCGTGCCGCAGCACCCCGGTGGTGACCGGCAGCACGGCCCGCCCCGGCGCGCCGGCGGCGACGGCGACGAGGTCGCGGGTGTCGCGTCCGGCCCGGCCCAGGCCAGGCAGTTCCACGACCGCGGAAGGCATGCGGGCCACCAGGTCGCGGGCTTCCTCGGCGGCGGCCCCGACCACGGCCGCCGCCGCCACGCCGTGCTCGTCGTTCCACTCCCGCACCTCGTCGGCGGTGCGCTGGGCGACGGTGCGCGAGCCGGTCATGGCGCACTGCACCCCGCCGGCCGCGTGGTTGGAGGTGCGTACGAGCACCATGACCAGCGTTCCGCTGTCCCGGGCCCGGCGCAGCAGCGGGCCGAGGGAGCCGAAGCCCATGAACGGGTTCGCCGTCACCGCGTCCCCGCGCAGCACGCTGCCGGGCCCCAGGTAGAGGTCGGCGTAGGAGTCCATCGTGTCGTCGGCGTCGCACACCTTCGCGTCCAGCACCGCCAGCGAGCCCCGCTCGTGCACGCCGTCGACGACGTCACGCAGCAGGGCGGTGCCCGCGGTGCCGAACCGGGTGAAGAACGGCACCTGGATCCGGTAGACGGCCACCTGCTCGCCCGCGGCCTCCAGCACCGTCGCGCACATTCGCCGCGCCCCGCCCACGTCGCCGGGCATCCGCCACGCCTCCAGCCACTTGGGGGAGGGGGCGAGTCCCAGGCAGAGGGCGGATCGGTTCCGCAGCAGGTCAGTCCATATCGGTACAACAGCCATGGGGTCATTGCACACAACCGAGCCCGCGTGCGCACGGCGTCCACTCGCCGTTGAGGTTCCAGCGAGTAAAATCCCCGCTCCGCACCGCGCCCGCGATGGGGAGCGGGGATTTCACCACTTCTTGATCTACATTGTAAAGGGGTTGGGTTGGCACGAACCCCCACACAACGCACAGACCCACGGTCATCGGAGCCTGTGGATGCTGGACCGCGCTGCTATCCGCCGCTCAGCGGTTGGTCCACAGATGCCAGAACCAGTCGCCCTCGGAGCAGGTGTAGTGCTCCCAGTGGCCTCGGTCGATTCCCCCCTGGCCGGCTGCCACACAGTTGGAGTGGCTTGAGAACCAGTCGCGGTACACATCGTCGCCGGCGGGTAGCCGGCCGGCCGCGCCGGCCTGCGCGGTGACCGTGTGTGCCTCGGGGGCGGTGGCCGAAGCCGCGAAGGCGGGTGCGCCCGTCGCCAGCACGGCCATGCCGATGATCGCGCCGACCGCCGGCAGCGCGCGGACGCGGAATGCCCTTGTGAAGCGGCCGTGCTCGCCCAGGGAGCCGGAGATGCAGCGACGACCTGTGTTCATCTTCATCAGATACCTCCAGTGTGGAGACCCCCTCCTTCAGGAGAGGGTCGTTAACTCCTCGTGTTCGTGGCGTGAGATGCCGATCACCTCGCGCCTGCTGTCCGTGGAGGCCGTGACGTGGGGTCCGGGGGCCGGGCCGCCGCTCTTCTGGAGGATCCCGCCGAGGTCGTCTTGCTCAACTCCGCCGGCACCGGCATGATCGTCCGGATCCCTTTGTCGACCGTCTCCTGACTTCCGTGATGGCCGGCATGCGGGACGCCGCCGATTCGGTCATCACTTGATTACGTAGTGTAATGGTGTCCGGTTGGCAAAGGACGGGTTTTGCCACGAGGAGGGGCGAGCATGCGGGCAAGGTCGCCGGAGGAGCTTTCGTGATCTCGCACGCGCTTGTGGACGGGCCACATGGGCCGATCCTGGCACGCGTTCCCGGCGATGCCGGGTCGCTGGCCGAGCTGGTACGCGGTCACTACGTCGGTGAGCGGCGGCTTCGGGAGGTCCGCGATCTGGCCGCGCTGCTGGCCGAGTCCCGGCGGGTCCACCACCTGCTGCCGCTGTTCGGGTGTGTGCCCGCCGAGCCGGACATCTGGGCGGAGCTGATCGCCTGCCTGGCGCAGGAGCTGGTGGTGCGCCGGGTCAACCTGACCCGGGTGCCGGCGGCGGTGCGGTGCGTCGCCGCCCTGCGCGAGCTGGGGCATCCTCTCGCGGAGCTGCCCCTGAGGCTCGGCAGGGGAGAGCGCTGGATACGCGTGCCCGAGTACCAGTCTGGCTGGGTTCCCCAGCCAGACTGGTACATTCCCGAGCATCCGGAGGCCGCGGGGCTCCTCCTGGACGGTCGCACGCTCGCACGGGTTCCCGGTGGGGAGCCTGCGATCGTGAGCACCCGGCAGGAGGAGCGGCTCATCACCGCGGCGGTGGAGCACTGGAGTTCACCGGGATGGGCGAAGATCTTCGAACTTCCCGGGGCTGTCGGCCCTGAGGAGCTGGTGCCGCTGGGGGTGAACGCCTTCCTGCCGGATGCCTTCGTGGCGGAGACCGTGTTGAACGGGCAGCGGGGCAGCCTGGGCTCGGTGGTGGCCGAGCTGTTCACCTCCGCCTACTGCGACGCCACTCACTCATCCGGGCTTCGCGGTGGGTACGGCAGGCTGGCGACGTGGCGGTCGGTCGCCGGTCTGGTGCGCGCTCCCGCCGACGCGTCCGTCCACCGGGTCAACGAGCTCGCGGCCCGGTGGCGGTGGCTGGCGTTCAGGATCACCAGGCGCACGCCGTACTGGACGGACCAGGAGTTCGCGGTCGGCGCGCTCGGCCCGCGCGGGAAGGTGCTGAGCCTGCTGGTCTCCCACGACACCGACTGACCGACCTTTGGCCGGTCAACGCCCAGCGGCCTGGGGCGTTCCCGAGCCGGGGGAGGGGTCGGGCCGGAGGCTGAGAGCTCCGACCGGGCAGATCCGCACCGCGTGGCGGAGGCCGACGTTGTGGGCCTCGGTGACCTCGCCGGTCACGAGGACGAGTCCCTCGTCGTCGGAGTCGAAGATCTCCGGCAGGACGAGCGAGCACTGCCCGGCACCGACACAGCGCCGGCGGTCCGCGATGACTCTCATGGTCACCAGGCCACCGGGAGCGCGTGCAGGCCGAAGATCACGCCGTCGTACTTGAACGGCAGCTCGTCGTCGTCGCCCACGACGCGCAGGCTGGGAATCCGCTCGAAGAGCGTGCGGTAGGCGATCTCCAGCTCGGCGCGGGCGAGGTTCTGCCCGAGGCACTGGTGCACGCCGTATCCGAACGCCACGTGGTTACGGGCGCCGCGCCGCAGGTCGAGCTCGTCGGGGCGTTCGAAGGCCCGGGGGTCCCGGTTGGCCGAGGCGCCGAGCACGAAGATGCCCTCTCCCCGGCGCACGTTCTGGCCGCCGATCTCCATGTCCTCGGTCGCGACCCGGTCGAAGGCCACCCAGTCGACGATGGAGTGGTAACGCAGCAGCTCCTCCACGGCCGGTGCCCAGCCGTCGGGGGCGGCGCGTAGCTCGGCGAGCCGGGCGGGACGGCGCAGCAGTGTGAGGACGCCCAGCGAGATCATGTTGGCTGTGGTCTCGTGCCCGGCCAGGAGCAGCAGGAACGTCATGCCGACCAGTGCGTCGTGGGAGAGTTCTCCGGTCGTTTTTCGGGTGGTCACGAGCCGCCCGATGAGGTTGTCGCCGGGGTTCCGCTCGGCCTCGGTGACGAGGCCGTCGAGATAGTTCCAGATCTCCGTGGCCGCGGCCACGGCATCCCGCTGGGAGCCGGCGGCGGAGCTGACCATCTGGCGGGTCCTGGACTGGAAGAAGTCGTGCTCGGAGTACGGTACGCCAAGAAGCCGGCAGATCACCATTGAGGGGACGGCGAGCCCGAACGCCTCGACCAGGTCGGCGGAGGAGCCCTGCTCGAGCATGTCGTCGATGAGCTGGTCGGCGACGTGCTGGATGTGGGGGCGCATCTCCCTGACGCGCCGGACGCTGAACTCGGGGATCAGCATCCGCCGGTAGACGTCGTGTTCGGGGGGATCCATGTCGATGAACTGCCCCGCCCGGAACCGCGCGCCCGCCTGCCGTTCCTCGGCCGAGGGGGGCTCTGCCGACAGGGCGGACATCGGGTGGCCGGGTGTGCTGGGGTCGGTGCTGATCCTGGGGTCGGAGAGCACCTGCTGGGCCTCGGCGTGCCGGGTGACCAGCCAGACCCGCCCGCCGGGAAGCTCCGCTCCGACCAGCGGTGCCTCCTCGCGGAGGCGTGCGTACTCGGGCGGGGGCGCGAACGGGCAGTCGCGAGGTAAGGGGAAACCCTGAGCCATAATCTTCTCCTCACAGGCCGGGTTCGAGTTTGCTTACTTACATGAAAGTAAGCAAACTCGGAGTGGTCGTCAAGGCATGGCGCGAAGAGGAGTGGCGGACCGGCGATGAATGCCCGACGCAGCGACACCAAGGAACGGATCCAGCAGGTCGCGCTGGAGCTGTTCGCTGAGCAGGGATACGACAAGACCTCGCTGCGGGAGGTGGCGGAGCGGCTGGAGATCACAAGGCCCGCGCTCTACTACCACTTCAAGGCCAAGGAGGACATCCTCACCAGCGTCATCGACGACCTGAACGGCTCGATCGACGAACTCGTGGAGTGGGCTCGCGCCCAGCCGCACACCGAGGAGGCCAGGGGGGAGATCCTGCGCAGGATCGCGGCTCTCCTCAACGATCACTGGCGGCCGCTCATCCGGTTCGCCCAGGTCAATCAGGCCGTCATGTCCGAGCTGCCGGCCGGTGAGCAGATGCAGCGGCGCATGATGACGATGATCTCGGTGCTGAGCGCGCCCGAGGACGGGCTGGTCCGGCAATTCGAGGCCCGGCTGGCGGTGATCGCGCTGATCATGGGCAGCGTTCCCTTCCTGCTCGGCATGGAGGTGCCCGAGGAGGAACGGAGCGCGATCGCGCTGACCGTCGCCGCGAGACTCGTCGCCGACCGTTAGGCCCTGTTCCGCGATCCTGTCGTGGCGGTGTCAGGGGCCCTGGGGGCCGCGGTAGGGCAGGGGCCGGCTGTAGACGAGGTTGGTGGTGGTGCTGCCGAACTGGGCCAGTTCGTCGACGAGCTGTTCGAGGTGGGTCATGGAGGTCGCGGCCAGTTTCAGCACGTAGCAGTCGTCGCCGGTGGTCCGCAGGCACTCCAGGATCTCGGGGCGCTCGTCGAGCAGCCGGTGCAGGGGCTGGTGCCGGCTGCCCGGATACTTCAGGCGTACCACGGCGAGCACGGTGAAGCCGACCTTCGCCAGGTCGACGTGGGCGTGGTAGCCGGTGATGACGCCCGCCGCCTCCAGGCGCCTGATCCGCTCGGTCGTGGCGGAGGCGCTGAGGTTCACCCGCCGCCCCAGCTCGGTCAGCGGGATGCGGCCGTCTCGCTGGACCTCGACCAGGATCGACCAGTCGGTGGCATCGAGGCTCTCGGTCATCCGGTAAAGGTACCGGCATATTCACGGCATATCGACTATTGCGCCGAGAAAACTCTCTTCCAACGGGAAATAACGGCTGGATAGCCTGAACCAGTGCAAATAGGCGTTAATATCCCGAATTTTGGGCCAGGTACCGATCCCGGCGTGCTGCGCGACTGGGCGCAGACGGTGGAGGGCCTGGGTTTCGACCTGCTCATGGTCTCCGACCACATCGCGATAACACCCGACGTCGCCGAACAGTACCCGGCGCCGTTCTACGAACCCTTCACCACCCTCGCCTGGCTGGCCGGCATCACCGGCAGGGTCAGGCTCGGGACCACGGTGCTCATCGTGCCGTACCGGCACCCGCTGCTCGTCGCCCGGATGGCCGCCAACCTCAACCAGCTCAGCGGGGGACGGCTCGTCCTCGGCGTGGGCGTCGGCTGGGCGCGGCAGGAGTTCGACGCGCTCGGAGTCCCGTTCCAGCGGCGCGGGGCGCTGACCGACGATCATCTCCGGGCGATCCGCGCCGCCTGGAACGATGACAAGGACTACCGTGCCGGGCGGATACCGATCTGGGTCGGCGGCAACAGCGACGCCGGCCTGCGCCGGGCGGTGCATCTCGGCGAGGCATGGCATCCGCTGAGGTTCACCCTCCCCTGGCTGCGCGAGGCGCTGGGCCGGTTGAAGGCCATCGCGAACGAGTGTCAACGGCCGGTGCCCGCCCTGGCCCCCCGGATCGCCCTGCGGCTCACCGAGACGCCGATCACCGCCCCCGGTCGGCTCGCCGGTGAGGGCACGATCGACCAGATCCTTGACGACCTCGAACAGCTGCGCCTCCTCGGCTCCGAGACCGTCGTACTCGACCCCTTCAACGGAGATCCGGACGAGACACGCCATCCGCAGACCGCCTGGCAGGCGCTCGCGACCGTGGCCGCCCGCTGGAATCCGAGCACGTATCAGACAGAAACGAGGGAGACCATGACCGGCGACGATGAGAAGTTCCTGCGCAGGGCCATCGAGCTTGCCGCCGCGGCACGGACGGCCGGTGACCCGCCGTTCGGGTCACTGCTGGTGGGCCCGGACGGCACCGTGCTCGCCGAGGACCGCAACACGGTTCTCAGCGACGCAGACATCACCGCCCACCCCGAGCTCAAGCTGGCCAGGTGGGCGGCCCGCGAGCTCGACCCCGCCACCGCGGCCGCCACGACCATGTACACCAGCTGCCAGCCGTGCCCCATGTGCGGGGGCGCCATCGAACGATCCGGCCTCGGCCGCGTGGTGTTCGCGCTCTCCAACGAACAGCTCGCGAGCCTCAAACCGGCCGCCACCGGCGCCGGCGCGCGGCAGGAGGGCCCCGCCCTGTTCGACGAGGCGCGCGTCCCGGTCGAGGGTTACTACCGCTGATCCGGTTCGATGGTTTCCACGGTCGTCCCACGATCTCGGCGCCGCCATGCCCGCGGCGCCGGAGCGGGATCACGTCATCCTCGGGGTGCCCTGCTAGGGTGCGATGTCTAATCAATCGTTCGATTGAGAGATGCCGTGTCAAACCTCGAGCAGATCCAGCGGGCCGCGGTGCGGCTCTTCGCGGAACGGGGCTTCGCGGCCACGGGCATCCGCGAGATCGGCCGCGCGGCCGGGCTGAACTCGGCCACGCTGTACCACTACGCGGGCGGCAAGGAGGAGTTGCTGGCCGGGATCATGCGCGCGGGCCTGGGCGAGCTGCTGCGCGCCGGGCGCGAGGCCCTGGAGCCCAGCGCGGACCCGGCCGTCCAGCTCGCCAGGCTGGTGCTCGCCCAGGTCGCGACGGAGGCGGTCAACCCGCTCACCTGCCAGGTCACCGACCGCGAGGTGCGGGCACTGACCGGGGACAACCACGCGGAGATCGTCGCCATGCGTGACGACTACGAGTCCATGTTCCAGCGCGTGCTGGAACGGGGGGTGCGTACGGGGGAGTTCCAGATCACCGACCTGCGGGTGGCCAGGCTGGCGCTGCTCGAGATGTGCAACGGGGTCGCCGTCTGGTACCGCCCCGACGGCCGGCTGTCGGTCGCCCAGTTGCAGGATCGCTTCGTCGAGCTGTCCTGCAGGCTGGTCGGCTCCCGGCTGGTCGGCCGTCAGGAGTGCGGGCCCGAGATCGTCGTCGTGTCGCTCAGCTCCGAGCCCCGTGACGGGAACGTCGGCGTCGAGGCGTCGGCGTGAGCGCCTGAGCCGCGGCTCGCGGTATTCCGAAGACACCATCGGTCCATCAGCGGAAGGCGGGGAGCCGACATCCTCCCCTTGCCGAGGGAGGGATTCCCCGTCGCCCTCCCCGCCTGAAGGCGGGATTTCCACATCGGAGGATTTGATGAAGGCGGTCGTTTACCGGCGCTACGGAGGGCCGGAGGTCTTGGAGATGGCGGAGGTCCCCGAGCCGAAACTCGGCCCGGAGTCCGTTCTCATCGACGTCAGGACGGTATCGGTCAACCCGGTCGACTGGCAGACAGCCGCCGGGCAGCTGGACAGCCGTTTCGACGTGCATTTTCCCGTTGTCCCCGGCTGGGACGTCGCAGGGGTGATCGCGAAGGTCGGCCCGACGGTCACCGACCTCGCGGTGGGAGACGAGGTGATCGGGTACGTGCGCGAGGATTCCATCGGGAGGGGAACCTACGCCGAGCGGGTGGCCGCGCCGGTGCGCACCATCGCCCGCAAGCCGGTCAATCTGAGCTGGGAGCAGGCGGCGGCCGTCCCCATCGCGGGCCTCACCGCCTACCAGTCACTCGTCCACGCGCTGCGGGTGGGGGCCGGTGACACCGTGCTGGTGCAGGCCGCGGCGGGCGGTGTCGGGTCGTTCGCCGTACAGATCGCCGCCGCCCTGGGAGCGCGTGTCATCGGCACCGCCTCGGCCCGCAACCACGACTACCTGCGGGGCCTCGGCGCCGAGCCCGTCACCTACGGTCCCGGGCTCGGCGAGCGGGTCCGGGCGCTCGCGCCGGCCGGTGTCAGCGCGATCGTGGACATGTACGGCGGCGAGACGCTGGTCTCCTCCCTTGACCTGCTGCGCGAGGACGCGCGGGGACGGGTCGTCTCGCTGACCAACGACGGCGTGCTGGAGCACGGCGGCGTCTTCGTGTTCGCCAGGCCGAGCACGGCGGACCTCGACGAGCTGCGACAGATGATCGAGAACGGTCTGGTCGTCCCGGAGATCGCGACGGTGCTGGATCTGTCAGAGGCCGCCGAGGCCTTCCGGCTGAGTCAGACCGGGCACGTACGAGGCAAGATCGTCCTTCGGGTCTCGGCGGGCTGAGGCAGGACGGGTCGGGGCATCCGCGCGGGCCGTCCGACCTTTTCCCGCCCCGTGCGGAGAGCCTCCCGGTGAGGTGGTTCCGCGGCTGTTCGCGATGCCTCACCGGTGAGGTCCCGGCCTGGCCGGATGCCGAGCCGGGACGATGTGGCGCGCGTCGTGGTCGACCGCGACACCGTGCTCGACAACGTCGGCCCGACCCTGGTGCCACGCGAGCACCTCGATCGCGAACGGGAGCGCCGCGAGGAGCCCGCCTGAGGCGTTCCTGGCCGTGATCCAGCATCTGCCGCCCCGGCAGCGGGCGGTGCTGATCCTGCGAGATGTGCTCGGCCGGCCGGCGAAGCAGGCCGCGGCGCTGCTGGAGGGCGGCGTGGCGTCGGTGAACAGCGCGTTCGCCCTGCCCACGGCGCTGCCGCCGGCGCACCGATGAGTTTTCGCGCGGTCCGCCGTCTCAACGGGGATCAGTCGAATCGATCTCGGCGGAGGTAGGTCATGGGTAAGTTGCAGTACCAGTGCACCATGTCGCTGGACGGCTTCATCGCCGGCCCGGGAGGTGACATGTCCTGGTTGGCCGGGCACCTCGGGCCCAACCCGATGGTGGAGGAGACCATGGACCAGACCGGTGCGCTGCTCGTCGGCAACCGCACCTTCGGCGGCGACGATCCGCACAGGGGCACCGAGCAGCAGGGCGAGCCGTACGGCGGGGGGTGGACCGGGCAGCAGTTCGTGCTCACCCACAAGGCGCCGGACACGCCGGTGCCAGGCGTCACCTTCGTCGGTGACCTCGACAGCGGTGTCGCCGCGGCCAAGGCCGCCGCGGGTGACAGGTACGTCGGCGTCCTCGGAGCCCAGGTGGCCCGGCAGTGCCTCGACGCGGGCGTGCTCGACGAGATCCTCGTGTTCATCGCGCCCGTCCTGCTCGGCGACGGCGTCCGGCTGTTCGATCATCCGGGTGGGACCAACATCAGACTCGAACGCCTCAGCGTGACCCAGGCGCCCGGAGCGACGAACCTCCGGCTACGCGTCCTCAGCTGACCCGTTTGCCGGGCCCGTGGATGTCCGGCGGGCACACGCCCCATCGGAGCGCCGGTCAGGACTGTCCGTGACCCCGGCGAGACCGGTACCCGAACGGCACGGGTACCGGCCTCGCCCGGCTCATCGGCGCAGGGACAGGGAGGTGGGCCTGGTTCCGATGACGACCGTGGCGTCCAACTCGTCGGAACCGGCCACCCTCGGGATCAGCCCGTTGCGGGTGAAGGCCTCGACGGTCCGCGGCGCCTGGCGCTCGCTCGTCTCGACCAGCAGATGGCCGTCCGGTGCCAGCCACAGTGGCGCCGCGGCGGCCAGGCGCCGTACGACGTCAAGGCCGTCCTCGCCACCGTCGAGTGCCACCCGGGGTTCGTGGATGCGGGCCTCCGGGGGCAGCAGCCCGATCGCCTCGGTGGGTACGTAGGGCGCGCTGGCGACCAGGAGGTCGACACACCCCCGCAGCGTGCCGGGCAGCGGTGCGTAGAGGTCACCCCCGTACACCTGACCGCCGGTGGCGGCGACGTTGCGGCGGGCGCACCGCACCGCGGCGGGGTCGATGTCGACGGCGTGCAACTCGACCCGCTCCAGCGCCGCGACCAGCGCGGCGCCCACCGCGCCCGAGCCACAGCACAGGTCGACGACGACCTGCGTCCGAGGGGCCTGTCGGTCCTGGACGGCGACGGCCTGGTGGATGAGGAACTCGGTGCGCCGCCGGGGTACGAAGACTCCGGGGTCCACGGCTATCCGCAGGCCACAGAACTCCGCCCAGCCGAGGACGTGTTCGAGAGGCAGTCCGGCGACCCGGCGGTCCACCATGGCGGTGAGGTCGGACGGAGTCCGTGCCGTGGAGATGAGCAGGTCCGCCTCGTCCTCGGCGAACACGCAACCGGCGGCCCGGAGCCTGGTGACGATGGCGGACCGGAGGCAAGGGGACAGAGGAAAAGACACGAGAGCCTTTCGGGATGCCGAAGGGTGCTCTCCCGGTCACCTATGCCCGGTGAACCGCACGGTCGTGAGATGAGAGCACCCGACCTGACACAGCGGTAATGGGTCTCACCTCCTCGGTAGGTCCTGCTGGAGACGGCAACACTATCCGAGCCGGAGCGCGGCGCAAACACATTATGTTGAGCCGGAACAGCAAGGGAGCGGATCCCGACGCCCGCGTGTCGCCCCGGTGACCGATTCCTGCAAGACACCGGCCCGGCGGCCGGAGCAGGATGAACGCCTGATCCGCAGCCCACGGCCGGAGCCGGGGGCCGGCCCTCACCGGCCCGGCCCCCCGCTTCACCGCCATCGCACACCGGGAGAACCTAGGTCAACGACCCCCTCCCGAAGGAGGGGGCTTGAGGTGCAGCGATGTGTCTTGAAGCCCCGCGTTGACCAGCCCGAGTCGATCGCCTAGAAGGAGGTGCATTCGATTGACTACGTTTCACGTAGGCCAGCAGACCCACCAGCGGGTGCTTCCTCAGCCCGCTGCTCTGGAATCCGCGTCAGCAGACACGCCCGAGGGTGGGCACGAAACGGGACGCGGACACCGCCCCAGCGCGGTAACCGGCGTGGAACATGGGCGAGGGGAGATCGAGCAGGCCGGCACCCGGTCTGCTCGGCGTCACCCCGACGGCGCCACGGCGCCCGAGGGAGCCAACCGTGAGGTTCCCCCGGCCGTGTTCGTCCTGGACAAGCACGGCCGCCCGCTTGACCCGTGCCACCCGGCCCGCGCCCGCCGCCTGCTGGCGGCCGGGCGGGCCGTGGTCCACCGGCATACCCCGTTCGTCATCCGTCTGCGCGACCGCGCCGCCACCGACTCCACACTCCAGGGCGTCGAGGTCGGCATCGACCCCGGCTCCAAACACACCGGCATCGCCGTGTTCACCGAACGCGACGGGAACCGTGCCGGCACCTACAGCATCCAACTCGATCACCGGGGCGGCCGGATCCGCGACAGGCTCAGCGCGCGGGCCGCGCTGCGCCGAGGCCGCCGTTCCCGTAACCTGCGCTACCGCGCTCCCCGTTTCTCCAACCGCACCAAACCCAAGGGGTGGCTCGCCCCGTCCCTGCGACACCGCGTGGACACGACCATGTCCTGGGTCGGACGCCTGAGGCGCTGGGCGCCCGTTCAGGTCGTCCACGTCGAGCGCGTCGCGTTCGACACGCACGCCATGTCAGCGGGCAAGCCGCTCGAAGGGGTGGCCTACCAGCAGGGAACCCTCGCCGGATACGAAGTCCGCGAGTATCTGCTGGCCAGGTGGGGGCGCACGTGCGCGTACTGCGGCAAGCAGGACGTGCCGCTCAACCTCGACCACATCCACCCGCGTTCCCGGGGCGGCTCCGACCGGATCAGCAACCTGACCCTGGCGTGCATCCCGTGCAACCAGACCAAGAACGCCACCCCGATCGAGGAGTTCCTGGCAGGAGAGCCGAAGGTGCTCGCCCGCATCATGGCGCGGGCGAAGGCCCCGTTACGGGACGCCGCCGCCGTCAACGCCACCAGGTGGGCGTTGTGGCGGGCGTTGGAAGCCACCGGCCTGCCCGTGGCCACCGGCTCGGGCGGCCGGACGAAGTGGAACCGTACCCGCACCGGCGCGGCGAAGTCGCACACCTTGGACGCGCTGCACGTCGGCCATCTCGACGTGGTGACCGGCTGGCCGTCCACGGTCCTGGTGGTGAAGGCGACCGGGCGCGGCACGTACTGCCGGACCCGCACCGACAAGTACGGGTTCCCCCGACTACGGCTGCCCCGAACCAAGACCGTGCGCGGCTTCCAGACCGGTGACCTGGTCCGGGCAAACGTCCCGGCAGGCAAGAAGGCCGGGGTTCACACCGGCCGGGTCGCCGTCCGCACCACCGGAAGCTTCAACATCACCACCCGGCACGGCACCGTGCAGGGCATCGGCCACCGCCACGTTCGCATGCTCCAGAGAGCGGACGGCTACGGCTACGCAACCCATTCAGAAACGCGGCACCGTGCCGCAGTTCCTCCCCCGCCTGAAGGCGGGGGTCTCCACGCTGGAGGTAACCGATGAACGTCGACCTTGCCGCGGCGGACGCCTTCATGGCCACGCACGCGCGTGTCCTGGACCGCCGCCGTTTCGAGGTGCTGATGGGCCAGGAGGACCCCGCCGCCGTGCTGGCCGCCCTGGACGGCCATCGCAACCCCGACGGCGGCTACGGCTGGGGCCTGGAGCCCGACCTGCGCTCCAGCGAGAGCCAGACCGGGGCCGCGGCGCACGCCTTCGAGGTGTTCGAGGACATCGCCCCTGCCACCACGTCGCGGGCCGTGGCGCTGTGCGACTGGCTGGAGTCGGTGTCCCTGCCCGACGGGGGACTGCCGTTCGTGTTGCCGCTGACCGGCACCGCCGGTTGCGCCCCCTGGTGGCGGGAAGCCGACCCCTCGGTGTCGTCGTTGCAGATCACCGCGGTGTCCGCCGCCGTCGCGCACCGCGTCGCCGTCCACGATCCCGCCGTGGCCGCCCATTCCTGGCTGGAGCGGGCCACCAGGTACTGCCTGGCCGAGATCGAGGCGGTCGAGGCGGCGCCCTCCGCGTACGTGCTGGCCTTCGCGGTGCGGTTCCTGGACGTCGTGCACGGTCGCCTGCCCGAGGCGGCCGATCTCCTGCGCCGCCTCGGCAAGTACCTTCCCGCCGACGGCCGGGTGCACGTCGAGGGGGGCACCGAGGAGGAGACGCTGCATCCGCTCGACTTCGCCCCCTACCCCGGTGGGCCGGCGCGGGAGTTGTTCGCCCCCGAGGTGATCTCCGCCGACCTCGACCGCCTGGCCGGTCTGCAACAGGAGGACGGCGGCTGGACCGTCGACTACGCCAGGATCTCGCCCGCGGGCTCTCTCGACTGGCGCGGCCACACCACGGTCCGCGCCATCGACATCCTGCGGCGGAACGCCAGGATCTGACCTGGCGGTCGCGAGCCGCGAAACCGGAAGCGGGGCCGGCCCCGGTCAGTACGGCCCGCTTCCCCCGTCACGTCCGCGACGGATCTAGCCGCAGTGTTCGAAGGGGCTGTCGTAGCCGGTGGAGCCCGCCTTGCCGCCCCACTTGACGCACTTGCCGGCTCCGGAGGCGCGGATCGGGCCGGCGTAGTAGGCGAAGTTGCCCGAGTCGGTGACGCGGGTGCTGCCCTGCACCTCCAGGTAGGCGCTGGTGGCCGTCGCGGTGCCGATGGAACTGCTCTTGATCGTGGTCACGCAGTTGTAGCCGTTGGAGCCGTTGTAGAGCAGGTAGACGGTGCCCGCCGACCCCAGTGCCGCGGAGTCGATCACGTCGTAGCCGGAACCGCATACCGACTGCGGGGTGTGCGGGTTGCCGCCGCCGGTGTCGCCGGTGACGAACTGCATGTACCTGGTCCAGTTCCAGTTGGGCCCGGGATCGGTGTGGTCGGCTCCCGGTACCTCGACATGCCCGACGATGTGGGCGCGGTCCTTGGGAATGCCGTACCGGTCGGCGATGGCGCGGGTCAGCGCGGCCGAGGAGCGGTACATCGCGTCGGTGAACCAGGAGGCGTTGTCGACGAAGCCCTCGTGTTCGATGCCGATCGATCGCCTGTTGTAGCTGCCGGCGTGGAAGGCCCTGTCCTTCTCGCGGACCGTCTGCGTGACGTCGCCGTCGGAGGATCGGACGACGTAGTGTGCCGAGGTCGGGTTCGCCCTGGGCCCGGTCTGGAACCAGGAGATCGTTCCCGCGTAGGAGCCCTGAGCCACGTGGATGACGATGCGGTCGATCGCGTCATCGGACGGGCGGTTGGAGACGGCGTAGTTGGTGGAGTGGGCCGGCGCCCAGTGGGCCGATGGGTAGTCCACGGCCGCGGCCGCGAAGGTCCTGTCCAGGTCCGGCGCCTTGGCGTACGCGCCCCGGTCGGGTCGCACCGCCTGCGGCCGGACGGTCACGGTGCCGTTCGGCGTCGTGGCCCTGACACCCGAGGCGAGCAGCTCGTAGACGGTGTCGGCGTACAGCCGGGCCACCTGGGGGGAGGAGGCGTTGCCGTACCTGGCCACCGCCGGGTACCACTTCCCGGCGTCCTCGCGGGCGGCGGCGTCCAGTCCGAGCGCGTCGGCGTGGGCGCGCAGCACCGCGGCGCCGCCCGCGATGTTGGCCGCGTCGTCGGTCCTCAGCGCCGAGACCGGCTGCCCGGTCAGCTGGGCGGCCTGCTCCAGGGAGTGGACCGTCGGGTTGCTGACGAGGTGCATCATCCCGTAGCCGCCGCTCGCGCTCGGCTCACCCCCGTGCCCGTCGAGATGGGTCTCGGCGTAGCCGAGCGTGACCAGCAGGTCGCGGGGCACCTCGTAGGTCGCGGCCGCGCGGGTGAAGGCGTCGGCCAGAGGGTCGGGGGGAGTCGCGCTCGCGGGCCGGCCGGCCAGGAGCACCAGGGGAACGAGCGAGCCGGCCAGCAGCGCGGCTGAACGGCGGAGTCGGGCCTTCACAGATTCTCCTCAAGCAGATGGGGGGCGTCGCAGGGGCCGTCTCCGCCCGGTGGAGACGGAGACGGCCCCTTAGGTGGGATCAGCTGCCGCAGTGTTCGAAGGGGCTGTCGTAGCCGGTGGAGCCCGCCTTGCCGCCCCACTTGACGCACTTGCCGGCTCCGGAGGCGCGGATCGGGCCGGCGTAGTAGGCGAAGTTGCCCGAGTCGGTGACGCGGGTGCTGCCCTGCACCTCCAGGTAGGCGCTGGTGGCCGTCGCGGTGCCGATGGAACTGCTCTTGATCGTGGTCACGCAGTTGTAGCCGTTGGAGCCGTTGTAGAGCAGGTAGACGGTGCCCGCCGACCCCAGTGCCGCGGAGTCGATCACGTCGTAGCCGGAACCGCACACCTCCTGCGGGGTGTACGGGTTGGTGGAACCGCCGCAGTTCTTGGAGGTCACCGTCTGGGCGGGGTAGCCGAACGTGGACCCGTTGAAGACGGCCTTTTGAATGTTGGACGGGTAGCTGGTGCCCAGCCGGACCTCGTAGTGCAGGTGGGGCGAGATGTTGTTACCGGGCTTGCTGGTGTTGCCGACCGTGCCGATCTTCTGGCCCTGGGAGACCGTGGCACCCGCGCTCACCGAGCGCGAGTTCAGATGCGCGTAGTAGGTGGACCAGCCGCTGCCGTGGTCGATCTTGACCAGGTTCCCGAAGCCGTTGGTCGATCCCTGGTGGGCGGAGATGGAGACCGTGCCCGCCGCCGCGGCGACCACGGTGTCGCCCAGGTCGGCGTCGGCGGTACTGCCCCGGTTGAAGTCGATCTCCCATGACTGGTGCGCGCTGCTGGCGCTGGAGTTACCTGTCCAGGCCTGTCCGCAGGGGAAGGGCAGCTGGAAGTTGGTCGCCAGGATGCTCATCTCGTCGCTCGGCGCGGGGTCCGCCGCGTTGTTGGCCGGCGCCGGGTCTCCCAGTGCCGCCGCGCCGGCGGCCGGGGCCGTGACGGCGCCGCCGGCGAGACCGAGTAGCAGGGCGAACCCCGCCGTGAGTACCCCGTTGAGTCTCATGCGGATCCTTTCCCGCAGGCCCGGCGGGCCGAGCCCTGACCGGTGCCGTGCACTGTCTGTTAGTTCTCTCCGAAAGGCTCTTGCCGGGGTCCAGGGTCCGGATTAGCGATACAAAAATCATCCAAAATCGATATAAAGGTCTATCCGGCCCGTACAACACAGCTCGATGAATGGTTGCAGCGCCTCCACAAGAGGAGTGAATGCGGTCATGGTGGTCGATCAGCCCACGTTCAACGTGCTCGGTACCCTCGAAGTCCGGAGCTCGGGACGGTCTCTCCGCATCGCCGGTACGAAGCCCAGGATCCTGCTGGCGTCGCTGCTGCTCAACGCGGACCGCGTGGTCGGCGCGGACCTCCTCGTCGAGGTGCTGTGGCCCCGGCAGCGGCCACGGTCCGCCCAGGCGAACCTCCGCACCTACGTGAGCTCGCTCCGGGGCGTGCTGGCGGCGGCCGGCGCGCGGATCCAGGCCCGTCCGCCCGGCTACGTGATCGAGCTGGCACCCGAACAGCTCGACATGCTGCTTTTTGAGGACCTGCTCGCCAGGGCGCGCGCGGCGGGCCGTACGGACGAGGCCTTCGACCGGCTCCGCCGGGCGCTCGCGCTGTGGCGCGGAACACCGCTCGCCGAGCTGCCGGGCAGCCCGCTCTGGGACGGCCGCCTGCAGTCGCTGGCGGAGGCACGGCTCGGCGCCGCCGAGGAACTGGTCGCCCTGAGACTGGAGCGGGGCGACCACGCAGGCGCGATCGGCGAGCTGCGCGGGCTGCTGAAGGAGCATCCCTTCCGCGAGGACCTCTGGCGGCAACTGATGCTCGCCCTGCACCGGAGCGGCAGGCAGGCCGAGGCCCTGCACACCTACACCACGGTCAGGCGGCAGCTGGTCACCGAGCTCGGCGTCGAACCCGGCGCGGATCTGCGCCGGGCGCACTCGGCCATCCTGGCGGGAGAACCCCTGCCCATCGTGGCCGTGCCGGGCCATCCTCCGGCTCTCGCCGCTCCCCGGCAACTCCCCTCTGACGTGCCGGACTTCACCGGCAGGGCCGAGAGCGTCGCCCTCCTCACGCGGGCGCTGACCTTCGCGGGGCGCCCGCCGGCCGGACCGCCTCCGATCGTCGTGGTCACGGGGGCACCGGGCGTGGGCAAGTCGGCGCTGGCCGTGCACTGCGCGCATGCCGTACGGGCCGGATATCCGGCAGGGCAGCTCTACCTCGATCTCCGTGGGACCGACCCGGTGCCCGCGGACCCCGGTGAGCTGCTGGCCGAGGCACTGCGGGCGCTGGGCGCCGATGCGGCGGACCTGCCGGGCACCGAACGCGAACGTGCCGCGCTCTACCGGTCCCTGCTGGCCGAGCGCCCGATGCTCGTCTTCCTCGACGACGCCGCAGACGCCGCCCAGGTACGGCCGCTGCTGCCGGGCAACGGCTGTGCGGTGCTCGTGACAAGCCGGCGGCGGATCACCGAACTGCCCGGGGCGCTCCAGCTTGAACTGGACGTCCTGTCGCCGCGGGAGGGGGAGGACCTCCTGGCCGCGATCGTCGGGCCCGAGCGGCTGGAACAGGAGAGGGAGGCCGCCTCGGCGATCCTGACGGCCTGCTGCCACCTGCCGCTGGCCGTCAGGATCGCCGGGGCGCGGCTGGCGGGGCGGCCCGGCTGGTCGCTCGGAGTGCTGCGGCAGCGGCTGGAGGTCGAGTCGAACCGGCTCAGCGAGCTGCGCGCCGGGGATCTGGGAGTGCGGGTCAGCCTCGACCGTAGCTACCGGCTGCTGCCCGAGGACGCGGCACGTGCCTTCCGTGCGCTCGGCCTCCTGGGCCCGCAGTCCCTGCCCGGCTGGGTGGTCGACGCCGCACTGGGCCGGCACCGGGCCGACGAGGTGACGGATGCCCTGGTCGACGCGAACCTGCTCCAGCTGGTCGGGACCGACCCGATCGGCCAGCCGCGCTACCGGCTGCACGACCTGGTCCGCTGCAACGCCAGGGAGAAGGCCGGCGGCGTCTCGGATCGGCACGCGCTCATCAGGGTGCTCGGTGCGTGGACGGCCACCACCGAGAGCGCGACCGCGCGGCTGCCGACCACGCTCTTCAGCCTGACCTCGGCCTCGGCCACCCGCTGGTACCTGGCCGAGGACACCCTCGGCCGCCTGACCGCCGACCCGCTGTCCTGGTTCGACGCCGAGCACGACGCGCTGGTGGGGGCGGTACGCCTCGCCGCCGACGCCGGACTGGCCGGATCGGCGTGGGGGCTCGCCGCGGCACTCGTCCCCTACTTCGACCTGCGCTGCCACTTCGACGAGTGGCGCTCCACCCACCGGATCGCCCTGGAGGCCGCGTGCCTGGCCAAGGACCGCCACGGCGAGGCGGCCATGCTCCGCGGCCTGGCCCAGGTGAGCCTCTACCAGGACCGCTACGCCGAGGCGACGGAGATGTTCCGGCGATCCCTCAGGATCTTCCACGAGCTGGGGGACAGGCGGGGGGAGGCGACCTCGATCTGCGGGCTGGGGGCGGTCAACCAGTTCTGCGGCGAGAATCTCCGGGCGCTCGGGTACTTCCGGCAGGCTCTGGCCATGTTCCTCGCCATGGGAGACCAGAGCGGCGAGGCCTACGCGCGGCAGGCCATCGGGCGGGCCTGCCTGGCCTCGGGTGACCTGCGGCAGGCCTCGAACTGGCTGGACGCGGCGCTGCGGCTGGCCAGGGAGATCGGTGACTCCCATCGCGAGGGCTGCGTGTCCATGCAGTTCGGGCGGCTGCACGATCTGGGGGCGGACCCCGGCCAGGCGATGCGCTTCCAGGGGCGTGCGCTGGACATCTTCGAAGGCCTCGGCGACCTGCACTGCGGGGCCTACGCCATGCAGGGGCTGGGCGGCCTGCAGGTGGTCCGCGGTGACCGGTCGCACGCCTCCGACCAGCTGGAGCGCTCTTTGCTGATCTTCCAGCGGCTCGGAGACCGGAGCGGGGAGGCCGCCACGGTCCAGACGCTCGGCGAGCTGCACCGGTCGGCGGGCCGTACCCGCCTGGCGCGGAACTACCTCCGCCACGCCCTCGTGCTCCGCCGCGAACTGCGGGGAGGCGCCGACCTCGCCGTGGGCGCCGGTGCGCGGGACGTACCGAACTAGGGCCGGTACGGAATTCGGGTCTTCAGCGTTATCTAGCGAGGAACCCCGGGCGTTCACGCCCGGGAGGAATCGCTTCCCGGTCCTGGGGTTGTGAACGTCTGGTCGTCAGCCCGGGCGTTTCTGATTTTCGATGTACTCCTTGATGATGCTCAAGGGTGCGCCGCCGCAGGAGGCGGCGAAATAGGACAGTGACCAGAAATGGCCGCCCCACAGGTACGTGCGGACGTGAGTGGGGTGCTCCTTGCGCAGCAGGCGGGCCGAGACGCCCTTGAGGCTGTTCACCAGCGTCGAGAGGGCAACCTTGGGTGGGTGGTGCACGAGCAGGTGCACGTGATCTTCCTCGCCGTTGAACTCGACCGGTTCGGCCCCGAAACTGTCGCACACCTCGATCATGATGTCTTCGCAGTGACGCAGGATCTCGTCGGTGAACACACCTCGCCGATACTTCGGGATGAAGACCAAATGCGCATGAAGCGCGCAGACCATGCTTCGGCCTCTTCTGATATCGGGGTTCGGTTCCCATCTCGGTGAGATGGACCTAAAGCTAGAGTGTTCGGGGTGAAGCTGGTGGTGCAGGTGAGACTTCTGCCGACGCCCGAGCAGGCGGCGGCGCTGGAGGCGACTCTGCGCGCGGTCAACGACGCGGCCACCTGGGTCTCGACGCTCGCCCACGACCAGCGGGTATTTCGCAATTACGACCTGCGCAGGCACGCCTACGGGCAGATCAAGGACAACTACGGGCTGGCGGCTCAGGCCGCGCAGCATGTCATCAAGAAGGTCACCGACGCCTACGCCACGCTGCACGCCAATCTCCGCAACGGCCAGGTGGGCAGGCCCGGCTCCGCGCGGCGCGAGCGGGCCTTGGCCAAGCCGATCGTCTTTCGCCCCGGCGCGGCCCAGCCGTTCGACGACCGCTGCCTGTCCTGGCAGATGGACGCGCGCACAGTGAGCATCTGGACCACGTGCGGGCGGATGAAGAGCGTGGCGTTCACCGCCTCGGCCGATCAGCTCCAGATGCTGGCCGCCTACCGCAAGGGCGAATCGGACCTCGTGTATCGCGATGGCATGTGGTTCCTGATCGCCACCTGCGACCTGCCGGACGTGCCGGTGCGTACCCCGGACGGATTTTTGGGGGTGGATCTGGGGATCGCGAACATCGCGACCACCAGTGGCGGGGTTCGCCATAGCGGCAAGGGCCTGAACGCGGTCCGCCACCGTCACCGCGAGTTGCGCCGCCGCCTGCAGGCCAAGCAGACCAAGTCCGCCAAACGGCTGCTGAAGCGGCGCCGCCGGGCCGAGGCCCGGTTCGCCGCGAACACCAACCACACCATCGCCAAACGCATCGTGACCGAGGCGACACGCACCGGGCAAGGCATCGCCCTGGAAGACCTCCAGGGCATCCGTGGCCGGGTACGGCTCCGCAAGCCCCAGCGGGTCACGTTGCATTCGTGGAGCTTCCACCAGCTGGGAGGCTTCATCGCCTACAAGGCCGCCCGTCAGGGCGTCGCCGTTGTGCACGTCGATCCGGCTTACACCTCGCAAGCCTGCTCATCGTGCGGGCAGGTGGACAAGAAGAACCGGCCAGGCCAGGCGGCCTTCTCCTGTACGTCGTGCGGTTTCGCTGAGCACGCCGACGTCAACGCGGCCCGTAACATCGCCTCGCGCGGTGTGGCGGGCTGGGCAGTGAGTCACGCTGCCGACGACGCGGCCTGAACCGTCGAACCCATCGACGGCGAGGAGCTGCAAGCTCGGTCGTTTACGGCCGAGAAGCTGACAATGGCCCTGTGCAGCTGAAGGCCGGCGAGGTGGCTCTCGGGGGTCTTGTCGAAGCGGAAGGCCGGCCCGTGCCATCCGATGTCGTGCGGGCGGCCGTTTCGGGATGAAAGTGCGGTGTGAAGAATCAGGGAAATAAGGAATTCACCTGAAGTGACAAGGTGATCACTGATAGACACTTTGGTGGAGGTCGGTCGCTGCAGAAGAGCCGCCCTCGTCCGAGGGGAAGGGACAAGATCCTGATCGTCGGCTTAGGCCGGTTCGAGCCTGCCTGTCCTTTCGTGACGGGCATCGACGTCGTTCTCACCGTCTCACCGTGTCGCTTGCCGGTGGCCGGGGTGATGGGCGGCGCCGGTGGTCTTCAAGCCGCCTCAGGTGAATTCCGCGGGAGGATCAACAGCCGGCGAGGGCGGCTCCGTAGCGGGTTCCTGTTCTTCGATCAGGCCGATGGGCAGCGCGCCCTCGGCGTTCCACGGGGGCTGGGTGAGCTGTTCGGAGGCGCCGTCGAACTCGGCGGCGGCCTCGGGGTGACCTTTGCCGGCCGCGCGGCTGAACAAGCTCGCGGCCGCCCAGTCCTCGTCCTTGGCCCGGTGAATCCTCGCGAGGCGATAGGCGGCCTCGGCATGACCACAGTCGCTGGCCAGCCGGTAGAAGAACATCGCGACGCTGAGCTTGCTCGGATCCGAGCATTGGTAGTGGTGGCCGTAGCGGTAGGCGAGTTCGGCGGCCGCCCGCAGGCGGTCGGGGTCATCGAACAGGCCCGGCGCGGCGGGGTGACCGGCGTCGCCGGCCTGGCGCAGCCACTGGCGCGCCTCCTGGGGCCAGCCTTTCAGCAGCGCGATGACGGCCAGGCGCATGCAGTCATCGCCGTTGCCGGCCTCGCTGTGGGTCAGCAGGCGGGTGCCGGTCCTGCCGTAGATCCGCAACAACCGCTGCCGGGCCGCGGGGAGCGGCGCGAACACGATCGTGGTACTCGACCGGCGCGGTGCTCTCCTGCCCGTCGGCCGCGCGGGCGGCAGCTGCTCGGCCTCGGGCCGTTGCGCGGGTGGGGGCGAGGCGGCGAACGGGACGGAGACCGGTCCCGGCGGCGGCGTGGTGAGGGCCGGCGTGGCAGGCGCGGTGGGCGCAGCCGGTGGATCGGGCCGGGCGTCATGGGCGGCTCGCCAGCTCTGATACCAGGTCCGGGTGTCGCCCATGGCCTGCACATCCAGGCCGGTCTGCTCGGCGGCCACCGTACAGGCGGCCACGAAGGACGCCACCCACGCCCATGCCGGGGCGCGTTTGCGTTTGCCGGTCAGGATGTCGTGGGTAGTGCTTGGCGCCAGCCCCCTGCCCTCGTTGTCCTCTGGAATGCGCATCGACAGCGTGTGCAGTCGAGACAGCGTCGGGGAGCCAGCCAGGCCACGCAGCTCGTTGAGCTGATCGACGAAGGCGCGTAGCGCCGCAACACGATGTTGTTCAGCCATCGCCCTTAGCCGGAAATGAGTGATCCGCGATCTACAAGTAGTAGCGGGAGTCATATTGGCATTAATCGGCGGCCAGGCTGAGGGAGATCGCACATTCCGCTTCGTCCGGAATTAACAGCCGTTGACCTGCTAAGTACACAGTCCGGAGGCATCCGGATGAGTCCGGATGACATCGGAGCGATCCGGATGGGTCCGGATGAGACCGGATGGAGGCGGACCGCCCCGAAGGACGCCGAAAATCCTGCCCGCCAGGCCGGGGCGAAGGGATATCGGCGTCGAGAACGTAAATATTTCTCACCTTACAAAGGGTATTTATCCGGTCTCTTCCGGACATGTTTGAACCGGTAGCGGCCCAGATGGCGGCGCCTTCATCGTTGATCGCACCCCTCAGTGCCGACGATGAAGGAGAAAGCCCATGGCGCACGCCCTGACTGCTTCGCCTGCCTTTCTCCGCGTCACCGGCACCCGGCCGGGCTCCCCACCCCCGCCGTGGGTTCACAACGACGACCAGCTACTGACCTTGCTGGTGACGGTGTGGGCCTTGACCACCGGACGCATTCCGCCCAACCGCCCGGCTGACGAGCTCACCGAGACCGAGCTCATCGCGTTCTGGGCCGATGACCAGACCGCCGGATCCCCGGCGACGCCACCTCAGGAGCGACCCCGATGTTCTCCGTACCCGTGCTTCTCACCTTGACCACCACCGCGCTGGTGACGGCCATCGCCTGCGCGCTCACCCTGGCCGCCGGCACCGCCTGGCCCACCGCCCTACTCAGTGGCGGCGCCGCCGGCGCCGCCACCATGAGCCTGCTCATCCGCCTGCTCGACCAGCACCGCGACAAGCGCTGAGCGGCCGACCTCTAACCGGGCCGCACCGGTCTGACCGGCGCTTCACCGGTTGAGTGTGAATCCTCCGGTCATGACCGCCACCGGCGCGCTCGCTCCGATCTTCATCGCCCAGGATTCCGCCATGAGGCCGAAGGAGAACAGCACCAAGGCCGGGCCGAGCAGGACGACGCTCGTCACCGACTACGCACCGGACGGATCGACGAGTGCCTGATCCGTCCGATGCACAGTACGTACAGCCCTCCCGGATCATGGTGCGGGCGGTCTAGCGTAGGCACCGTGAGTGAGCGAGTGACGAGTACGGGCCGGGTGGTGGTGCTGGTCCTGCCGGACGTGAACCTGCTGGACCTGGGCGGTCCTGCGCAGGTCTTCGACGCCGCGGCGCATCTGGGTGCCGATTACCGGCTGGAGTTCGTGTCCGATACCGAAGAGGCGGTGTCGGCACAGGGACTGAGGCTGGCCGGATTCGGCGGTCTGCCGCCGACCGAGCCCGGTGACCTGGTGCTGGTGCCGGGACCTCGGCTGAGGGATCTTCGGCCGAGCGAGCCGTTGGTTTCCGACTCGGTGACGCAATGGCTGCGTACGGCACAGCGCTGCGGGGCCCGGATAGCGTCGGTGTGCAGCGGCGCGGCGGCGTTGGGCGAGGCAGGGCTGCTGGACGGACGCCGGTGCACCACCCACTGGTCGCTCATCGAGGCGATGCGGCAGAGATATCCGGCGGCCCGGGTCCAGGACGGGGTGCTGTACGTCCACGACGGCCCGGTGAGCACCAGCGCGGGGATCTCAGCCGGGATCGATCTGGCGCTGTCGCTGGTGGAACGCGACCACGGCCCCGCCCTCGCCGCCGCGGTCGCCCGGGAACTGGTGGTCTATCTGCGGCGAAACGGTTCGGCGACCCAGATCAGTCCTTTTCTCCAGCACCGTTCGCACCTGCATCCGGCCGTCCACCGCGTACAGGACCATCTCGCCCAGCACCTGGACACCCCGCACACCCTCGCCGAGTTGGCCGCGGTGGCACACCTGTCCCCGCGCGGTCTGAGCCGGGCGTTCAGCACATCGATCGGCATCAGCCCCCTGGAATACCAGCAGCAACTGCGCCTGGAACGGGCTTCGAGACTGCTGGCCGACACGGACCTCGGCGTGGATGCCGTAGCGAGCCGTTGCGGCTTCCGCGATGTCCGGCACTTCCGCCGCCTGTTCTCCGCCTGGTACGGGATGCCCCCGTCCGCGGCGCGCAAGCACGCGCGCTGAGCGGCATACCTCACCCTGATTCCCCTTTCACGGCGCCGATCGCGCTGCCGTGATCTCGCCATGCCTCAAAGGCCTTCACGGAAGAGAGCCTCCGGTGTCCCCTGTCCACAGCGGTCTGACCATGCCCGTCGTACGCCGGATCGGGCGTGTCCTGCTGGGCGCCGCCTTGTTCCTCGCCTCCCTGGGCGGGATCTGCGCCGCCGGTGTCACCACCGTGATGGGCCAGAGCTACCCCCTGTCTCAGCAGCGCCCGCCTGCCCGGGGCTGGCCGGCCCCCAAGGCGATACCCGGCGGACGGATCACTGTCGCGATCGTGGTCAGCAACGCCGGTTCGGTCTCCGCCGACGTTCTCGCCCCCTACGAGGTCTTCGCCCGATCGGAAGGATTCGCCGTCTACACCGTCGCGGCCCGGCGAACCCCGTCCCCGCTTTCCGGCGGCCTGCACCTGCTGCCCGACCACACCCTGGAAGAGATCGGGACAGGCGCCGTTTCCGAACCGGACGTGGTGGTGGTGCCCGCCGTCATCGATCCCACCGGCACGGCGGAGAAGCCGTTGCGTGAGTGGATCGCCGCGCGGTCCCGGTACGGCGCCCACCTGCTGGGCGTCTGCGCGGGCTCGGAACTCCTCGCGGCCGCCGGTGTGCTCGACAATCGCCGGGCTACCTCCTTCTGGGCCAACATCGGCTCCCTGAAGCGGAACCACCCCAAGGTGCGCTGGCAGAGCGGCGAACGCTATGTGGAGGACGGCGCGATCACCACCACGGCGGGTATCACCTCCGGCACCGTCGGCGCGCTACGCCTGGTCGAGCGGTTCGCGGGCGCGGCGGAGGCCCAGCGGATCGGGAGCGCGCTCCACTATCCCGGCTGGAGTCTGGACGGCTCCACCGCGATCACCCCGAACCACCTCGCCCTGTCCGACCTGCCGTACGTGCTGAACGCGGCGTTCCCCTGGTGGCGCCCCACGATCGGCATCGGGCTGGTGGAGGGAGTGGGAGAGATCGACGCCGCCGCGGCGTTCGAGGTCTACTCCGGTGTCTCCTTCAGCGCCCGCGCGATCCCGATCGGCGCCACCGGAACGGTCACCACGCGGCACGGTGTGGTCCTGCTCACCGAACCAGCGGGGACGGCGGTGCCGCGTGTGGACCGGTTCGTGGTTCCGGGCGTGCGCGGCGACCTGACGCCCGCCCTGGCGAGCTGGGCGTCAGGACGGATTCTCACACCGGAACTGCCCGGCGGCGGCCGGCGGGACGGCGAGTTCGGTTTCGACCCGATGCTCCGTGACCTCGCCGCCCATGCCGACAGCGCCACGGCCCGGACCACCGCCAAGTTCTCCGAATATCCCGTCGGACAGCTGCGCCTTTCCGGGGCCGGCTGGCCTTGGCGTCCCACAGTGATCTTCGTCGCCGCCCTGACCGTCTCCGCCGGCGTCGGCATGCTCACCGTCGCCGTACCGCGCCTGCTCCGCCGCCGTACGGCCGGCACAGTCTCGCGTTCCGGCGGGGGCGGGCCGGGGACGCCGCCGGCGCGGTAGCCAGGCTACAAGAAGTGCTGTCCGACCGGTTGCGGGTGCTAGGCGGACGCCTCCACGGCGGTCTCCTCCGCAGCCGGGGAGGTGCCGCGGGCCGAGCTCGCCAGGATGCCCCAGAGGGCGCCAGCCAGCACCACCGCGCCCCCCGCGAGTTGCTGCCAGGTCAGGGTCCCGCCCAGCAGCAGCCAGGTGGCGAGCACCGTCACGACGGGCTCCAGCATGCTGAGAATCGACGCGCGTACCGGGCCGAGCGTCGTGGCCCCGGCGAAGAACAGGGCGATCGCGAGCACCGTCGACACGAGTGCCACCGCCGTCGCCCAGACCCAGCCCACCGGCGCGAAGCCGAGGTCCAGCCCGCCCGATGCCAGCCCGAGCAGCGCGAACGAGCCGGTGGCGAACATCGACAGGTAGGCCGTGGTGACCGAGGGGGACAGCGAGGCGGAGACCCGGCTGCCCACGATGATGTACAGGGCGTAGGCCACGGCGGCCCCGACCGCCGCGAGCAGACCGGGAACGTCGAGGCCGGTGTCCAGACGGCCCACCACCAGGGTCAGCCCGGCCAGTGACACCAGGATCGGCCCGGCGACGGTCCAGCTCATGCGAGTGCGCTCCACCACCGCCGACAGGATGGACACGAGCGCCGGATACAGGTACAGCAGCAGTACGGCGAGGGCCGGCGAGATGCGCTGGACCGCCGTGAAGTAGAGCAGCGACTGGGCCGCGTACATGCCGCCGCCCAGCAGCGCGAGGGTCGCCCACTGCCGTCCGGTCAGCCGCCCGAGCCTGCCGCGCACTCCCAGCCATCCGAGGAACACCGCCGTCGCGATCGCGAACCGCAGCATGAGGAGCGTCGTCACCGACATCCCCGTGCCGTACGCGAAGGAGGCGAAGACGGGCATGAGCCCGAACGCCGCCGCCGAGATCAGGATCGCCGCGACCCCGCGCCGCATCACCATCACCACCTCCGGCGATCATTGTGACCTATGGGACTTCATCTCTGTTATCGGGTACCTTCGGCGGCTGGACGGTCCTGCCACCCGGTGTCCTGAGCGGCGGTGACGGTGATCGGGACGTGATCGCGCTAGGCTGAGCAGGGCCGAGGTTCCGTGCCGGTGCGGCCCGCCCGTCCTCGAGGCGCGGCACCCCGCTGCCGCCGGCGATCCCTACTCGCTGATAGGTCGTGTCGGGCATCCACCGCGTGTAGGGAGAGGCATGCGCTCGAAACAGGCGAGGTTCGAGACAGTGACCGAGCCCGTCGATCCCCCCGAGCCGCGTCGCTCGCACTACGGTGTCCTGGCGGTGATCGCCGCCGGTGGCGCGATCGGCACGGGCGCCCGTTACGGTGCCGCCCTGCTGTGGCCGACCGCGGCCGGCTCCTTCCCGTGGACCACGTTCTGCGTCAATGTGGTGGGCTGCCTGCTGATCGGGGTCCTGCTGGTGGTGCTGACCGAGGTGTGGACGGCACCGGCCTGGGTGCGGCCGTTCCTCGCCACCGGAGTGCTGGGCGGGTTCACCACCTTCTCCACCTACTGCCTGGACATCGAGCGCCTGGTCTCCGGCGGCAGGACCGGCCTGGCGCTCGGCTACCTGGCGGCGACGCTCCTGGCGGCCCTGGCCGCGGTGGTCACCGGCGCGTGGGCCACCCGCCGGCTCCTGGTGAGGAGAATGCGATGATCCCGCCTGGACGGGCGCTGCGGTTGACGATCTTCACCGACGACACCGACACCTGGCGCCACCGACCCCTGTACAGCGAGATCGTGCACCGCGCCCATGCCGCCGGGCTGGCCGGGGCATCGGTCTTCCGCGGCGTGGAGGGTTTCGGAACCACCTCGATCGTGCACACCACCCGGTTGCTGTCGATGACCGACGACCTGCCGGTGACCATCGTGATCATCGATACCGAGGAGCGGATCCGCGCCTTCCTGCCTCGGCTGGACGACCTGCTCACCGAGAGCCTGGCCGTTCTGGACGAGGTCGAGGTCGTTCGCCCCCGTGCCGGACGGGCCCAGTGAACTGGCTGCTGGTGCTGCTCGGCGGCGCGGTCGGCGCGCCGTTGCGATACCTGACCGACCGGGCCGTGCAGGCACGCCACGACACGGTCTTCCCCTGGGGCACCTTCACGGTCAACGTGGCCGGCTCGCTGATCCTGGGCGTCCTGGCCGGGGCCGCGCTGTCCGGGGTGGTGGGCACCGGCGTGCAGTTGCTGCTGGGCACCGGCTTCTGCGGGGCGCTGACCACGTACTCGACGTTCTCCTACGAGACGCTGCGGCTGGCCGAGACCGGCGCGGTGTTCTTCGCCGTCGCCAACGTCGTCGCCTCGATCGTCGCCGGCCTGGGAGCGGTGTTCGCCGGTCTCACCCTCGCCCAGGCGATCTTCGGGTGAGCCGCCCGCACGAAGGCCTGGGAACTTCGTACGGGCGGCCCCCATCGGTGGCCGGGCCTTCGGGAGCGGCACGAGAACCGACGCGGTTCACTCCCCGTCGAAGGGGTGAGCCATCTCGTCCAAGACGTCGTCCATGACCTCGCGCAGGGTTCGGGTCTCGTGCTCTTCGGTCCACATGTGCGTGGCGATGCGCAGCGAGACCAGGAAGGCGGCCGCCATCACCCGAGATCGGGCGCTGGTCTCGGAGTCGCCGCCGCGCTCTGCGATGACCTGGGCGAGCTCGCGTTCGAGGTTGGCGTGGTTGGCCAGTTGCCTGGCCAGGAGCGAGGGGTGCCTCTTGGCGAGCCTGGCGCGGATCACCCACTCCCTTTCCGGTCCGCCCATTTCGCTGTAGAGATCGTGTACCGCTCCGCGCAGCGCCCGCCAGGCCGATTCCTCGGCGGGGCGGGTGCGGACCCGCTCGAGCAGCAGGCGGACGCGCTGCTCGTCGCCGTAGAGGAGGGCGTCCTCCTTGCCGGTGAAGTAGTTGGAGAAGGTTCGTCGCGAGATGTTGGCGGCGTCGGCGATGGCCTCGACGGTGACGTGGTCCAGGCCGTGCTCCACGGTCAGCCGTAGCGCGGCCTCGTGAACCGCCTGCCGCGTCTCGGCCTTCTTGCGCTCGCGCAACCCCATTGTGATCTGCATAACACGGACAGCCTAACGCCTGGCACCATACGTGCCCAGTGGGCAAACTTTCTCAATGGGCATGTATGGTGTCATGGCCTGTTCCAGTCACCCGTACGTGGAGGTCGTGTGAGCACCCAAGCGGTCATGCCGCAAAGCACGGAGCCGATGACTCATCGGCAGATTCTCGAAGCGCTCAGCGGCCTGCTTCTGGTGCTGTTCGTCGCGATGATCAGCGGCACGATCGTGTCGGTGGCGCTGCCGCAGATCATCGGCGCGCTCGACGGGACCCAGTCCCAGTACACCTGGGTGATCACCGCGTCACTGCTCGCCGCGACCGCCTCCACCCCGATCTGGGGCCGGCTGGCGGACCTGTTCAGCAAGAAGCTGCTCCTCCAGATCTCCATCGTCATCTTCATGCTCAGCTCGCTGGCCTGCGGGTTCGCGCAGAACGCCGGCCAGCTCATCGCCTTCCGCGCCATCCAGGGCCTGGGTATGGGGGCCCTGCAGGTCCTGGTCCAGGTCATCATCGCCGCGATGATCAGCCCCAAGGAGCGGGGACGCTACAACGGCTATCTGGGCGGGGTGATGGCCGTGGCCACCGTGGGTGGCCCGCTCCTCGGCGGCCTGATCGCCGACACCTCATGGCTGGGCTGGCGCTGGTGCTTCTTCGTCGCCGTGCCGTTCACGGCGATCGCCTTCGTCCTGCTGCACAAGACGCTCAAGGTGGTCTCGGTCCGCCGCCCGAATGTCAAGATCGACTATGCGGGCGCCACGCTGATCGCCGCGGGCGTCAGCGTCCTGCTCATCTGGATCACCTTCGTCGGCAACTCCTTCGACTGGATCTCCTGGCAGACCGCGGTCATGGCCGGCGGCGGGATTCTGATCCTGGCCGTCGCCACCTGGGTGGAGTCACGGGTCAGCGAGCCGGTCGTGCCGATACACATCGTCCGCAGGCGCACCCCCGCCCTGGCCATCGTGGCCAGCCTCGCGGTGGGCATGGCGATGTTCGGCGGAGCGGTCTTCCTGGGGCAGTACTTCCAGATCGGTCGTGGCTACAGCCCCACCCAGGCCGGGCTGCTGACCATCCCGATGATGTTCGGCGTGCTGCTCTCCTCCACGATCTCCGGGCGGCTCGTGTCCAAGAGCGGCAAGGTCAAGCCGTACATCGTGACGGGTTCCGTGGTGCTCACCCTCGGATTCCTCGGCCTGTCCCTCATCGACCACGAGACCTCGCTGGTGCTCATCTCGGCCGCGATGATGCTGGTCGGCATCGGCGTCGGCATGTCCATGCAGAACCTGGTGCTGGTCATCCAGAACGTCGTCCCGCTGCGGGAACTGGGCGCCGCCAGCGGCGCCATCACCTTCTTCCGCTCGCTGGGCGGCACCATCGGAGTCTCGGTGCTGGGCGCGGTCCTGGCCAGCCGGGTGGCCACCGGTATCGCCGAGGGCTTCGCGAAGGCGGGCATCCGGCCGTCCGGCTCCGGGGGCAGCACCCTCAACCTTGAGGCGCTGCCCGAAGCCGCGAGGACCGTCGTGCGCGCGGCGTACGGCGATGCCACCGGGCACATCTTCCTGATCTCCGCCGCGATCGCCGCGGTGGGCGTCGTCGCCGTGCTCCTCCTCAAGCCGACCAGGCTGCGCGACACCGTGGACCTGGCGGATTGAGAGCGGCGCCCGGCATGCCCATGACCACCTTGAAGCCGAGCGCCTCCTGGTAGAAGGCGACGCTGCGCTC